>JAEWEH010000191.1 GCA_023389535.1 Pseudomonadota bacterium | reverse complement strand
CGCACCAGGCGTTCCTTGCGGCGCACTTCATTAGCGAAGCTGTCATCGCGCCAATAGCTCTCAAGCGCCTGCGCAGCGGTGACAAAGGCCAGGTTGTTGCCGCGGAACGTACCACTGTGGGCGCCCGGCTTCCAGATATCCAGCTCCGGCTTCATCAGGACCAGCGACATGGGCAGACCGAAACCCGACAATGACTTGGACAAGGTAATGATGTCTGGCCGGATGCCGGCGGATTCAAAGCTGAAGAAATTGCCGGTACGGCCGCATCCCACTTGAATGTCATCGACGATCAGCAACATGTCGTGCTGGCGGCAAAGACGCTCGAGCTCTTTGAGCCAACGCTTGGAGGCGACATTGACACCGCCCTCGCCCTGCACGGTTTCGACGATCACTGCCGCAGGCTTGTCCATGCCGCTGCTGGGGTCATCCAGCATGCGCTCCAGGTAAGCCATCGTATTGACGTCCGGCCCAAAATAACCGTCGAAAGGCATGAACGTGGTATTGCCCAAGGCCACGCCGGCGGCGTCGCGGAATTTCGCGTTCGCCGTTACGGCCAGCGAACCGCCGCTGACGCCGTGAAACCCATGCGTAAAGGAAATGACATTCGAACGGCCTTTTACCTGACGCGCCAGCTTCAGCGCCGCCTCGACGGCATTGGTGCCGGTCGGACCGGTAAACTGCAAGGTGTATTTCCAGTTTCTGGGCTTGAGCAATACCTGGTCCACGGTCTCCAAGAAGTGCCGCTTCGCGCAGGTCGCCATGTCCAGGCCATGCACCAGGCCATCGGCGTCCAGGTATTCGATCAGCTTTTCTTTCAACAGGGCATTATTGTGGCCGTAGTTCAGCGTACCTGCGCCGCTGAAGAAGTCGATATATTCATTCCCGTCCTCATCATGCAGCACTGAACCGCGCGCCTGGTTGAAGACGACTGGAAACGACCGGACGTAGCCCCGTACCTCCGACTCCATCCGGTCAAATATTTTTAAATCTGTCATCTGTTCTTCCTCTCTTGATTGCGAAACGCCTGATCTGGTAAAGGCTGCGCAAGCGCTGACGGCGTCTCTGGTTATACCTAGGACCCAACAGGGCCGTTAAGGGCTAAGGGATCCGGAATGGACCGATGCGCAAAAGGGGTTCGTCATCGTGGCTTTGCGAGCCGAACAGGCAAGGCGGGAACAGCGTCTGCTCGCGCAATGGCGCGCTGACGTCCTGCGCCAGGCCCGCAAATAACCCGCGTGAGGCCAGATTGCCCGGACCGACAGTGGTCTCGATATAGCGGATGCCTGACAAGGCGGGCCGCTGCAGCAACGCGTTCAGCATGCGGCGCCCAAGGCGCTTGCCCCGTGCCCGGCTGTCGACGGCAACTTGCCACACGAATAGCACGTCGGGCCGCCCGGGCGGCACATAGCCTGAAATGAAGCCTTCGATGACATCGCCGGTGCCTGCAAGCATGCAGGTGGCGGGAAAGTGCTCGCTAAGGAGCAGGTAGGTGTATACGGAATTGAGATCGAGCGGGGGACAATTGGCGATCAACTGGTGGATGGCGGCAGCGTCCGTTTTACGCGGCTGCCGCATCCAGGCTGCGGGCCCCGCCCGGTGGGTACCGTCCTCGTCGAGCGGGACGGTGTTGTAATGTTCAGTAAGGGAAGTTTCTGTCCACTCAGTCACACTACCAGTCCCGATTCTGGAAGCGGGCCCGAGGTCGGCACGTCCAGTATGGGCGAGGCCAGTTCCCCAGGGGCTTCTTTGGGTGTCATATCGTCGGATTCCATGAGATCGACGATGCGCTCCAGCGACATGGTGATGGTGGCTTGTTCCAGCTCGGGCAATGCATTGAGCGCGTCGGACAGTTTTTTCTGCAAGGGAGACGGCGTTTCCTGGGCCAGCTTCACCCCTTCTTCAGTCGCCGTCACGAACACAATGCGGCGATCCTCGCGGCCGCGTTCGCGGCGTATCAGGCCCTTGTCTTCCAGGCGATCAAGTATCCCAACCACCGTGCTGGCGCTGACATGGATTTCACGGCTGATGGCCGTGGCGGTCAACGGCCCACGATCGATGACTGCGCGCAAGCAGACCAATTGAGGCGCCGTGATATTGCTGCAGGCCGCCAATTGGCGTGAATGCAGCGCTACAGAACGCGTAATGCGCCGCAGAGCGCGGAGAATGCGCAAATCATACTGCTGCGCAGGCGACGGTATATTCGTTTGCATGACTAATAAATTCAGTGGCATTAATTTCTGCTGAAACTATATGTCGGCAAAGCAATTGTGTCAAATCGGAGAAACGAAAAACAAGAGCGGATCGGCCGCAAATAAAAAACGCCCTCGGCAAGGCCGATAAGATACGGCGTTGCCGAGGACGTGGACAGCTGGGATTGCAAGAGGCGCCGCTACCTGGCTGCTATCTGGCTGCTATCTGGCTGCTAGCAGGCGTAGCAGGCCAGGATGCCCCTTACTGAAGAAGCATCGGGTCATGGGCCGCCCTGGCGATGCTAGGCCGTGCCGCCCACCGTAAGGCCTTCCATGCGTACTGTGGGCATGCCGACACCCACGGGCACGCTTTGACCTTCCTTGCCGCAGGTACCGACACCCGAATCCAGCTGCAGGTCGTTGCCTATCATGCCCACGCGATTCATCGCATCAGGTCCGTTGCCAATAAGCGTTGCGCCTTTCACGGGATAGCTGACCTTGCCGTCTTCGATCATGTAGGCCTCGGAAGCCGAAAAGACAAACTTACCGCTGGTGATATCCACTTGCCCGCCGCCGAAATTGACGGCATACAAGCCTTTCTTGACCGAAGCGATGATTTCCTCTGGGGCCGCCTCGCCGGCCAGCATATACGTGTTGGTCATGCGCGGCATGGGCAAATGGGCATAGGATTCGCGGCGGCCGTTGCCGGTGACGGGCATTTTCATCAGCCGCGCGTTCATCGAATCCTGCATATAGCCTTTCAGGATGCCGTCCTCGATCAGGACGTTGCGCTGTGTGGGATTGCCTTCGTCGTCGATATTCAGGGATCCGCGCCGATCAGCGAGGGTGCCGTCATCGATGACGGTGACGCCCCTGGAGGCCACGCGCTGGCCTATGCGCCCGGCAAACACACTGGACCCCTTGCGATTGAAATCACCTTCCAGCCCGTGGCCGACGGCCTCGTGCAGCAGGATGCCGGGCCAGCCCGACCCCAATACCACGGTCATTTCGCCGGCCGGCGCGGGCCGGGCCTGCAGGTTGGTAAGCGCTTCGTGCGTGGCGCGCTGCACATACGAGCGCAAAATGTCGTCGGTGAAGTACGCCAGGCCGGTGCGGCCACCGCCACCGCCATGGCCCATCTCGCGCCGGCCATCGCGTTCGGCGATGACCGTCAGCGACAAACGCACCAGAGGACGGACGTCCGCAGCCAGCCGCCCGTCGCTGCCGGCAACCAGAATGACATCGTATTCGGCGCCCAGCCCAGCCATGACCTGGATGATGTGCGGGTCGGCTGCACGCGCCATGGCCTCGATGCGTTCCAGCAGCGCGACCTTATCTGGCGCCGACAAAGTATTGAGCGGGTCGATGGGCGCATACAGGCTATGTCCCGCGGGCGGATGGCCGGTCATGACCTTTTGTCGGCCAGCCCCCTGGCGAGCAATGCTGCGCACCACCCGTGCCGACGACAATAGTGCGTCGGCCGACAAGGTGTCGGAATAGGCGAAAGCGGTCTTTTCACCACTGATCGCGCGCACCCCAACCCCCTGCTCTATCGAAAAACTGCCCGTTTTGACGATGCCTTCTTCCAGGCTCCAGCTTTCGTTGCGGGTATATTGAAAATACAGGTCGGCATAATCGACCTTGTGGGTGAATATTTCGCCGAGCGCGCGCGCCATATCAGACTCGCTCAAGCCCCACGGGTCCAGCAATACGGATTTGGCCGTGGCCAAGGCATTAATGGCGGGATCTGCAATTTTCATAAATATCAGCGTTTACCGTTTAATCAAGCTTATAACTTTACATGGTCCGGTGCCGTAGCGCCGGAAGCGAACTGCGGATATCGGCCAGCCTCCCGGGATCGATATCGCCGATGGCGTATCCGGGACCTTCGTCGACGCAATCCATAACGCCCCCCCAGGGGTCCACCAGCGCGGAATGGCCCCAGGTGCGCCGGCCGTTTTCGTGCTTGCCCCCTTGTGCCGGGGCAAGCACGTAGCACTGGTTCTCGATCGCCCGCGCGCGCAGCAAAATGTCCCAGTGCGCGGACCCTGTCGTATAGGTGAAGGCGGATGGCAAAACCACAAGGCTTACTTCACCCATCGCACGGAAAAGTTCGGGAAAACGCAGATCGTAGCAAATAGATAGGCCGACACGCCCGCAAGGCGCCATAAATGTCTGCGGCTTATTTTCGCCAGGACGTATGGAAATGGATTCGTCGTAGCTTTCCGCGCCCTTTTTAAAACCGAATAAATGTATTTTGTCGTAGCGGGCGACTTGATTACCCGCGGGGTCATAAACGAGGCTGGTATTATAAATACGCTGGGGCTCGTCATTATCCAATGGTAATGTACCGCCTACCAGCCATATTCCATGCTGGCGCGCTTGCGAGGCTAAAAACTCTTGAATCGGCCCGCTTCCGGGTGTTTCTTTCAACGATAACTTGTCGGTATCCTTGTGTCCCATGAAACAGAAATATTCCGGCAGTGCAATAAGCTCTGCGCCGGCGCTGACCGCGCGCGCTATCAGATCGGCTGCAGCGGCCAGATTCTGCTCTACGTTCGTTGAACTGACGGTTTGCAGGGCCGCAACCCTGAAGGTTTTTTTCGCTTCTTCCATGGATAATCGAGATACGCGCCCTATATTATTTATAGCTCAAGAATTAACCGAATAAAAATACGTTAAAATCCCAGCGGTTAATATGGTTTATATACCATGCCTTGCCAGCCATAACCGGTAAACCCCTGAAAACCGCTAACACAGGAATATCGAATGACTCGCGATAACTACGCTGCTTTAAAACAAAAAATTGAAAAAGAGATCCTGAAACTTCAAAAACAGGCTCAGGCTTTACAAACAAAGAGACGCGGGCCCGTCATTACATCCATAATACGTTCGATGCGTGAATACGATATCACGCCAGATGAAATCACCCACGCATATAACAAGAAAGCCATTCCCCGCAAGACCAACGGTTCGCCCGCCACCGCCGCAAAACGCACCGTTCCCATTAAATACCGCCACCCCGATACAGGCGAAACCTGGACCGGTCGCGGCAAAGCTCCGCGCTGGCTCAGCAATGCAGAAGCCGAAGGCAAGGACCGCGAGGATTTCCTGGTTGCATAAGGGCAGGCGGTCAAGGCCGCCTGTCGTATTTCACTTCCCTTACTGTGCCATTATTGCCGGGGAACTGATCGAATACCGCCTGCGCCAAATAAGGCATGACCTGCAATAAATTCGAGCCGTTACTGACATTCACGGCGCTGGCCCTATAAACTTCGGCGCCGTGATTCTGATTATCATTGATAATGATGGTTAATGTATTTTTATACACTTCCACCAGCTCGTTACTGACTGAAGGCCTCATGTAGATGCCGCCCCCCCATCCGGTCCAGCCGCCATAATATCCCCCGAAGGCGGGACCGAATCCCCAACCATCATAATAATCGTTATAGCGCTGCACCCAGGTTTGGGTCAGAGGATTGTCATACTGCACATGGACGTCGAACCGCGGCGACTGGCCTGCCCGGGCTTCGACCAGTCCGGTCGGGCCTATGGACGCACGTATCATGTCGGCGATGGTCTGAAATTCAAGGTTGTTGGCCTGCTTGGCCTCGGGCACTATCCGGTAAGTTGCGCCCTGTGCGTTTGCGGGCCATTGCTGATAGCTGGTGACCTTGGCTGACAAGGTGGAAGCGCAACCGGCCAGCAAGGCCGCGCAGGCCAATGCGATGACACCGTTGGGTAGCGCTTGGTAATGACGTATCGTTTGCCACATGCTTTTCCCCTGCTTATCCGGCCCATGCCGCCAGTTCTTTCGGCGTATTGCGGCCTACTACTATAAGACCATTAAAACATGGCAAAGGTTGCATCTTTGGATTAAAAACAGCAACACGGCGCAAACACTACAATAAGACATCCTGGATCTTTTCGCTCTGACAATATGCGCACCGATACCGCTCCCGCCGTCTCCCGTCTGGACTACCGCCCCTATCCTTACGCCCTTCCACAAGTGGACCTGCAATTTGATCTGGACGCCGCTGAAAGCCGGGTCCAGACTCGCATGCACTTTCGGCGGGTGGGCGACGAAGCTGCTCCACTGGTGCTCAATGGCCAGGACCTGGAGCTGATTTCCGTGGCCATCGATGGCCGCCAGCTTGATCCCCATATGTACCAGTTGCAAGGCGAAACCCTGACGCTCTACCCCCTGGCGCCGGCTTTCTCGGTCGACATCGTCAGCCTGTGCCACCCGGCGGACAATTCCAGCCTGATGGGCCTCTATGTGTCGGGCGACAAGCTGTTCACCCAATGCGAAGCGGAAGGATTCCGCCGCATTGCCTGGTTTCCGGACCGGCCGGACGTCATGGCGTGCTACCGCGTCACGCTGCGCGCGGATAAACAGCGCTACCCCTTGCTGCTGTCCAACGGCAACTTGCTGGAAC
>JAEWEH010000189.1 GCA_023389535.1 Pseudomonadota bacterium | reverse complement strand
CTCGATATGCATATATTGTAAACGCTATTACATTTCATTTTTGCAGCGCGCGCAAGAGGTATCGGGTGTTACGCCGTCGTCAACATCAGATACGCCAGCGCAATCGACATCAAACAAAAATAGACGGCCACGCCGGCCGCAACACTTCGAAGGGCAAGCCTGACACGCGGGCGCAAGCCTGCATCGCTGGCGCGCCGGCGGCCACCAGCGTGCCACACGGCGGCTGCGGCCAGCAGGCTCAAGAGAACAATCCAGATTTTCATGCGGCGATTTTAACGGGCTGGAACGCTGCGCGCTGTTTCGGACGATGTAAGTTTTGCGTAAGTTCCAAATTGTATTTCTATTACCGTGCGTTGAAAGCGGGATCCCACGGACCCTTATCGGTTTCAGCTTGCAGTAAAGGCAAACAGCGCGGAACCCCGTCAGACGCTAGCAGAGAACAAGAAATATCGAGACAAGCCATACACCGGGGACTCATCGCGCCCACGGGACAGCAAAAACGCTAGACGCAGCAAAAATAACAAGGTAGCAAACGTCCGGAGACAAGCCCGAGCAGATTGAAGGACAGGATGTAGTCGGATAAATATCGTAGTCAGATATCGAGTGGCGATGTATCGGCGGGGCGCCCATGAATAGGAGTCGGCACAGACCGGCAAACACCAATCAGTGGTTCAGCCGTTCAATAAAGGAGAATCGGGATGGAAGACAGCAAAAAGGACAGCAAGCAACAACAGGGCGTGGACCGCAGGTCCGTGCTGAAGATGGGTGTCGCCGGCGCGGCGGGCGGTGTGCTGGCGGCGGGCGTGCCTGGCATGGCGCACGCGGCCGACGATAAGAAGCCGATAGGGAATTATCCCGCCGGCGTCAGCGGGGATACGGTATTCATCGGGTTGCCGCTGGACCTTACCGGGCCATACTCGGCCGAAGGCGCCGACGAACGCAAGGGCTACGAGCTCGCGGTGGAGCAGATCAACGCGGGCGCCGAGGAAATGAAGAAAATCTCGCCTCTGACCAAGAAGGGCGTACTGGGCAAGACCGTGAAATTCGGTGTCGCAGATGCCGAAACCAAGCCCAATACCGCGGTGCAGGCGGCCAGCCGCTTCATCCACGACAACAAGGCCATGATGATTTCGGGCAGCGTCAGCAGTGCGGTGGCCATCGCTTTGCAAAAGGTCTGCGACCGGGAAAAGACCATATATCTGGCCGCCATCAGCGGGTCGAATGAGACCACAGGTTCTGATTGCCAGCGCTATGGCTTCCGCCTTTGCCATTTCGCCTATTCGGCTTCCAAGGCCATTGCGCCCGTGCTGGCCAAATCGCTGGGCAAGGACCGCAAGGCGGTTTACCTGGTGCCCGACTATACCTACGGCCACACCACCTACGATTCCATGGTGGAATTCACTGAGAAGCAGGGCTGGAAGACCGTCGGCGAACAGGTCCATCCGCTGGGTGCCAAAGACTACAGTTCCTACCTGATCAATATCGCCAATAGCGGCGCCGATACATTGGTGGTCGTGGCGTACGGCGCGGACGCAGCCAACTCCATCAAGCAGGCCAAGCAATTCGGCATCCTGGACAAGATGGCGCTGGTCGTGCCCTACATGGCGCCATTCCTGGGCGAGGAAGTGGGCCCCGAGATCATGCAAGGCGTATACGGCGCCACAGGCTTCTGGTGGACCCTGCAGGACAAATACCCGATCGCCAAGGACTTCGTCAACGCGTTTGAAAAGAAGTACGGCGGCAAGCCGCATGACTCTGCGTATATCGCCTATTTGCAGACAGCCTTGTGGGCCGATGCATGCGAGCGCGCCGGCAGCTTCTATCCGCCGGATGTGATCAAGGCTTACGAGAAAGGCGAAAAACGCCAGGGCCCGGTGGGCGAAGTGTATTTCCGCGCGGAAGACCACCAGGGCATCATCAATTTCCCGATCGTGCGGGGCAAGAAGCCCGGCGATATGAAGAGCAAGGAAGACTTGTTCGACATTGTCGAGGTGGTCAATGGTGCGGATGTGGTCCCCGAACTAGGAGTGCTGGGCTGCAAACTGGGTCCTTACGTCTGAAGCGACATCACCGGGTGAAACAGCTTTCAGCATAAAGGAGGAACTTGAATGCCGAGCATGTCGTTATTCCTATCGCAGCTATTCAATGGGCTGGCCACCGGCCTGTTGCTGGCGCTTATCAGTACTGGCCTGACCATTATCTACGGCACGCTCGGCGTTGTGAATTTCGCGCATGGAGCCCTGTTTGTTGTCGGGGCTTATGCGGGATACACAGCCTACAGCCTGACCGAATCGTTCATGCTGGCGATTGCCGCGGGTGCAGCCATGTCGCTGATCGTGGGCCTGGTCATCGAACGCGGACTGATGCGCATGTATTACGGACGCCCCCCCGAAGACCAGATCCTGGTGACGTTCGGCATAGGCATCATCCTGATCGAGATCGTCCGCTCGATTTACGGCGGTGTCAGCCTTTCTGTCGGCACGCCGGAATGGGGGCAGGGCATTGCCCATATCGGCTCCCTGATCTATCCGCTGTATCGGCTGCAAGCCCTGGGGTTTGCCGCCGCTACGCTGCTGGTCTTGTATTACCTGCTGTACCGGACCAGCCTGGGCCTGATCGTAAGGGCCGGTATCGAAGACTCGCAGATGGTCAATGTGCTGGGCATCAATGTCAAGCGCACCTTCTTGCTGGTATTTGGCATCGGCGCCATGGCGGCCGGCTATGCGGGGGTCATTGATTCACCTATCGTCACGCTGGCGCCCGACATGGGCAACCGCATACTGGTGGACTCTTTCGTCGTGGTGGTCATCGGCGGAGTGGGGTCTTTCCCAGGCGCCATTGTCGGCGGCATCATCGCCGGTGAAATCCTTAGCCTCACTTCCATGTTCAACCCGGCGTATTCCGACGTCATGCTGTTCATCGTGATGGCGCTCGTTCTTATTTTCCGGCCGCAAGGCCTGATGGGGCAGGAGGGTCGCGAATGAGTTCGCATAATCCAACAAGCACCACGGCGGGCTCAGCGCCGCGTGCCTCTTTGAGTTCTACGCGCAGTGCACCGCCCGTCGCCGCGGGCGCCGCGCCGCATCCTTTCGCTCGCCGGCAGTTGCCCGAATTGATCGTTGGCCTGTGCTTGCTGGCAGCGCCGTTTGTCCTGCCTTACCTGGGGATGAGCGCCGACCTGCTGACTCGCATACTGATCTGGGGCCTGTTCGGGC
>JAEWEH010000127.1 GCA_023389535.1 Pseudomonadota bacterium | reverse complement strand
CACCATCGCGCGGCGTGGCGGCATCCGCAGTCGGCCGTGGAGCGCGTAGGCGACATCACTTATCTTGAAGAACTGGCGCAGATCGCGGAGCGCGGCAAGCTGGACGCCATATTTTTTGCCGATGGGCACTCCGCCGACAATCCCGCGGATGGTCCGCGCTGGTTTTTCGAACCCCTGACGGCCATGGCCGCCATCAGCCGGGCGACCGAACATATTGGCCTGATCAGCACGGTGTCCAGCACGTTCTTTACGCCGTTTCATGCTGCGCGCATGATGGCTTCGCTGGATCATATCTCGCGCGGCAGAATGGGCTGGAACGTCGTCACGTCCATGTTCGATGCCGAGGCCCGCAACCACGGTTTCGATTCCATGCCGGGCCATGACTGGCGCTATGCGCGGGCCGAAGAGTTCATCGATGTGGCGTTGCAGCTGTGGGATTCCTGGGACGATGACGCCTTGAAGGTCGATCGGCAAGGGGCCTATGCGGACCCGGCTGCAGTTCGCCAGCTGCTGCATCAAGGCGAACACTTTCGGGTCGATGGGCCTTTGACCGTCCCGCGTCCGCCGCAGGGGCATCCCGTACTATTCCAGGCCGGTGCGTCGGAACAAGGGCGGGACCTGGCGGCGCGACGTGCCGAAGCCATTTATGCCGTTGCCTATGACCTTGCGGCCGCCCAAGAGTACTACCGCGATATCAAACGGCGCGTGCGCGCCGCCGGCCGTAGCGATCCGGTGCCCATCATGCCGGGGCTGGTCACCTATGTGGGTTCGACGGAGGCCGAGGCGCGCGCCAAGCAGCGCGAACTGGACGAACTGCTGCCTGCGCAGGATGCCTTGCGCCAACTGGGCCTATACGTTGGCCAGGACTGCCTGGGCTGGGAACTGGACGCGCCGGTTCCCGCCTTGCCGCCGCTGGAGCAGTTCACCGGCCCGAAAGGCCGCTATGGCACCGTGCTGCGCATCATCGAAACCGAAAAGCCCACCGTTCGCCAACTGCTCGGGCGCCTGGCCGCCGGGGGAGGGCATTGCACTATGGTCGGCACGCCAGAAAGCATTGCCGATGAAATGCAGCGCTGGTTCCTGAACGAGGGCGCCGACGGCTTCAACCTGATGCCGCCGGCCTTGCCGGGCAGCATCCAGGATTTTGTCGACCATGTGGTGCCGGTGCTGCAGCGCCGCGGCCTGTTCCGCAAGGATTACGAAGCCCGCACCCTGCGCGGGCACCTGGGGCTGGCGCGCCCGTGACAATGACATCGGCGCGCATCAGTGCTCGTGAGGTTCGCCGATGTCTTCATTCCAGAGCTCGGGCTTGCTGGCGATGAAATCGCGCATCAATGCAATGCATTCCGGGTTCTGAAGAACTTCGACCTGCACCCCGCGGGCCCGCAGCCAGTCCTCTTCACCCATGAAAGTCTGGTTTTCACCGACGATGACTTTCGGGATACCGTAAAGCAGGATGGCGCCGCTGCACATGGCGCAGGGTGACAGGGTCGTGTACAGCACCGATTCGCGATAGACCTGCGCCGCTTGGCGGCCCGCCTGTTCGAAGGCGTCCATCTCGCCGTGCAGAATGGCGCTGCCCTGCTGCACGCGGCGGTTGTGGCCACGCCCCAGAATGCGGTTCCTGTAGACAATGACCGAGCCGATGGGTATGCCGCCTTCATCCAGCCCTTGCCGCGCTTCTTCCAATGCCGCCTGCATGTACGGATCCATAGTCCCTCCTTGTTTTGCTTGCTCTATAGTCCCGAAACTATAACGCCATACCGTTGATTGCTGCCAGCAACAGCTTTGCCGCCCATCGCATCCCGTTGGACGGCAAAGCATGCGGGGGAGGGCCCGCCAGGCTGTTCCCCCTTGCGGCTCCTGGAGCTTAGGTGCCGATCACTCCGCCGTCATCCTTGGTGATGATCAGGGTAGCCGAGCGCGGCAGCGAGCTGCCGCCGTCGGGCCAATGGCTGTCGCCGCCTTCGCCCGGATGCTGGACGTTGATGAACATGCAGCGGTGGTCGGGAGTGAACGTGATGCCGGTCACCTCGCATTCCTTCGGACCGACCAGGAAGCGGCGGATTTCCTTGCTTACCGGATCCGCACAGAGCATCTGGTTATTGCCCTGGCCTTCATAATCGCCGCTGTCGCTGTACTTGCCGTCGGTCTGTATCCACAAGCGTCCGGCACTGTCGAAGGCCAGGCCATCGGGGCTGTTGAAGGTATTGTCAGCCGTAATATTGGCCGAACCGGACTTCAGGTCTTTTCGGTCGGTATATTTGATGGGATTGCCGGCCAGTACGAAGAGGTCCCATTCGAACTTGGTGGCGGCGGCGTCGCGGCCCGCTTCACGCCAGCGGATGATCTGCCCGTAGATGTTGGCCGGGCGAGGGTTGGCCGCGTCGACGGTCTTGCGCTTGTCGTGATTGGTCAGCGTCACATAGACTTCGCCCGTTCCGGGGTGGACGCTGACCCATTCGGGCCGGTCCATCTTCGTCGCGCCGACGGCGTCGGCCGCCAGGCGGGCATGGATCAGCACTTCGGCCTGGCTGGCGAACTGCGTGTCTGCCGCCAGGGTGGCGTTGGACGCTTTGTCCAGCAGCAGCCATTCGCCGCCGCCCATATAGTCGCCGCCGGCTTGGCCGTCATTGAAGCGCGCCACATACAGCTTGCCCGCATCCAGCAGGGCGGTGTTGTCGCCTCCTTCGCGGTAGACCCCATCCGATACGAATTTATAAATGTAATCGTCGCGCTGGTCGTCTCCCATGTAGACGACAATGCGCTTGTCGGCGCTGAGCGCGTAAGCAGCGTTTTCATGCTTGAAGCGGCCTAATGCCGTGCGCTTTTTGGGCGTGGACCTGGGATCGAAGGGGTCGATTTCCACGATCCAGCCATGGCGGTTGGACTCATTGGGCTCTTTGACATAGTCGAAGCGGTCCACGAATTCTTCCCAGCGATATTCGCTGCCTTGGGCAGAGATTCCGTAGCGCTTTTGTGCCGCAGTGCGCTGGTCTTCGCTCGAGCCCGTACCGAAATAGTTGTTGAAGTTCTCTTCACAGGTCAGATAAGTGTTCCAGGGCGTCCAGCCATTGCCGCAATTATTGAAAGTGCCCAGGACGCGCTTGCCGCTGGAGTCCGCGCTGGTCTTCAACAAATCGTGGCCGGCAGCCGGGCCGGTCAGCTCCATCTCGGTGGACGCGGTGATGCGGCGGTTGTAGGGCGAATCCCGCTTGATTTCCCATTTTCCGCCGCCATTGCGAATGATATGGATCACCGATACGCCATGGGCATTCATCGCCTTGTTCGCCTTGTCGGTGTTCCACGGTTCCGTGCCCTTGGGGCCGAAAAGCCATGTATAAGCCCCTTTATCGACTGTCGTGTACTCGTGGTTCATCACCAGCAGCCCTTCGCCATTGCTGCCATTGATGGGAAAGAAGTGTATGCCGTCATGGTTGTCGCCCGCCTGGCGGGCCTGTGCGGCGGCATCGTCGCTGGCGTCCGTCTTCCAAGGGGCGTCACCGGCGAACAGGGGAGTGCCCCAGGGCGCGAATACTGTCGCGGTGTAGCCGGCGGCGATCTGCACCGTGTCGGCGGTGGATGCCGGAATGGCCTTGAAGCCCAGCAGTGGCGACGGGCCGGAGTCCTTTTTACCGGCCTCGGCAAACACGGCCGCCGGTCCGGCCAGGAATAGGGCGGCGGACAAGCCCAAGCCGGTCTTCATGAAGCCGCGGCGGCTGCTTGCGCGCTCCACGACGTTCTGAAAGTGTTCGTTCGTTGAGGTATTGGTGGGCAGATCTTCGGAATCGAAGGAGGAAACATGCATGGTAGGCTCCGGTATTGCAATGGACCACGGGCCGGGGCGCCAATGCATCCGCGGATATCGGATTGGGCGGGGCGCATCATTGCTCGGGGCCATAGTGGCTGACAGACGCCAGTATCAAGCCTTGCTGTTGCAGGAATATGAAGAAGCGAGTGAGATCACGCCGCGCCGGCCGGCACGGGCGCGCCGCCCGTCGAGGAGCCTTCTTGTGGCGCCGTCCGGAGGAAATCAATCAAGGCCTGAAGGCCCAAAGGCCGGCAAAGCCAGAAGCCTTGCCCATAGCGCACGCCCATCTGGTGCAGCAACCGTGCCTGCTCTTCGTTTTCGACACCTTCGGCCACCATGTGCGCCCCGATGCTGCGTGCGATGGCGACAATTTCGGTGATCAACGACCGATGCATATTGGCCGCGTCCAATTCCATGGCGAAGGATTTTTCCATCTTGAGATAGTCTGGTGACAGCCGCGCCACCGCCTTCAAGTTGGAATGGCCTGTGCCGAAATCGTCAATGGCGATAAGATGACCGCGCCGCCTGAAAGGTTGCAAATCCGCGGCGAGTTCGCTGGACGTGCTGTATTCGGTGATCTCGAGACAAAGCTGGATGTCATTTCTGCCCGCTTCGGACAGCGCCTGGTCGAGCACCGGAATCAGCGTGACCGGATCTATGCTTTCAGGGAAGAAATTCACCGCGAGCCGGAATTTTTCCGTCTGCGGCGGCAGGTTCGTGGCAAGTTCCCGGATGGCTTTTCGGGCGACAGCATGGTCGAAGCGGCGTGCCAGCCCTCGACTCAGAATGCCTGGAATGACTTGGTCGGGATGCCAGATCTGGCCTTCTTCTTTCATCTGCATCAATGCTTCGCAACCGATCACGCGCCGGCTGTCTAGCTGAAAAATGGGCTGGTAATGCAGGACGATATGCGTTTCCTGGCACAGGAAGCGCAGCCGGCTTTGTACGCTGCGCAATTGCCTGACGGCCGGCGCCAGCGCAGCCATGGCCAGCACGGCCAGCAATATCGATGCGGCCAGCAGTGTGCCCAGCAGCAAGCCGTATTGGTCGGCGATTTGCGCCCATGATCGGCGAGTCTGGAGCACCCAGCCAAATTCCGGTTCGACGGATATTAATTCATATCCCGCGCGCTGCAGCGACCAGCCGCCTGCGCCTGCGGTTTCGGCGGCATAGCGCCATTCCCTGTGCGCATCGCGGTCCGCGGTGCCACGGTCCAGCGCCGCCAGTTCCCCTTCGGACGGCAGCCATATCGCATCGGCGCCAGCCAATAATTCATTGATGGCGCGCGCACTGAGCACGGCGTTGAACAGGCCGCGCTTCACGATCGTCGCGGTGTCGGCTTCCTTTAATACTTGCAGGGGCACATCGGTATAAATCTGCAGGCCGGCCGGGCCGGAGAAGGAGGAATAATTGCCTCGCACCGGATGTGCAAGGCGTCCCATGGAGGTCGTGCAGAGCAGACTGCCTTCGCTATCCAACACCCCGATTTCGCGGATATAGTGATAGTGCAGCATATCGGCGTTCAGGTGGGTCAGGGACGGCGCATCGCATGATGTGTCGTTGTGGGTCTGCAAATGATCCAGCAGCGAAATGCTTTCCGACATCAGGGCATGCCCCAGCTGTGCTCCACGATGGTGACGTTCTGCCGTATTGGCTTTATCCGTGATCACGACTGCTGCAAGCGCGCAGGCCATCAGCATGCCTGCAATCAGCATTGCGGCTCCGATGGAAAACAAACGCGGATGTTTTGCGATCTTAAGGAAAAGCCAATATTGTGCTTGCTCCACGTAAGCATTCCTTGCGGGGCGGTTCGGTCGGTACGCCATGATATTACATTGAGATAGATCAAGCAGCGGCCACAAACAGGTTTCTGGGCGAGCTCCCGGCATGCATAATAAGAATAAGAAATGGGACCGAAGCGGTCCCATTTCGCAGGCCTTCGGCGCAAGGCGATTCAGCAGTATTGGAAGAGGAAACATGAGCGAACAGCAGCAGCCGGATTGGGACCCGAGGTCCGAAGCCGTATTGAAGGATCAGCGCGCCGCGTACGATACAACGCGCCGCAGCTGCCCTGTAGCACGCAGCAAGCACGGATATACATCGCTGCTCAAGCACGAAGATGTATTGCGGGCTTTGCTGGATCACGACACTTACAGCAATGCG
>JAEWEH010000454.1 GCA_023389535.1 Pseudomonadota bacterium | reverse complement strand
CCGCAGTACATGGCGCGGCGCACCCGAGGAACGGGCGGCCCTTGCCGCACGCCGGCCGGCATGGGCGGAGACTGCACGGTGTCGCCGCGCAGCCCTGCTTCAACGGAGAGGGCTTCGACGATCAGGCGGCGCGCAGGCATGAGAAAAGAATAGCGGCGCCGATAAGCTTGCTCGAAATCACGCCGCATCGCCGCGACGGAGTCCGACAACATGACCTCCAGGCTGCTGTCGGTACCTTCATACTTCAAATGGACCCGGCACGTTTCATAGTGACAATCCCGGTCGGCCGGCGCCGCCGCCGCAGCTTCTTGTCGCATTTCCGATGGGGTATGGGGCCCTGCCGCTGCGTCTAGTTGCCGCCCTGCGGTGCTGTCGTGCACCGACCCCGCGACGCCGCTTCCGGCGTTGTCCCGGGCTGCCGGTTGGCCGTGCCGTTCGTCCAGGGCCTGCTTCGCGAGGACGGCAAGGCGCCGCCGGACTTCATCCAATTCCGGCAGCAGCGATTCGGTCAACGCCTGTTCCACGGTCTGCTGGCGTATCTCTATCTGATCGGCCAGACCCATTCCGTATGCCGACAGCACACCGCCATAAGGATGGGACATGATGGTGCTCATGCCCAGGGCGTCGGCGACCAGGCATGCATGCTGGCCGCCTGCACCGCCAAAGACGGCCAGGGTGTACGCGGTCACGTCGTGTCCCTGCTGGATCGATATGCGCTTGATCGCCTCGGCCATATTGCCCACCGCGATAGCCAGAAACCCTTCAGCCAATTCGGCAGGGTTCAGGGCGGTGCCTGTAGCCTGCTCGACGGCCTCGGCCAGCTTCGCGAACCGCTCGCCCACCACAGCGGCGTCCAGCGCCATATCGGCCTGGGGGCCGAAAACCTTGGGAAAGAAATCAGGCTGTATCTTTCCCAGCATGACATTGCAGTCCGTCACCGTCAGCGGGCCGCCATGCCGGTAGGATGCCGGCCCAGGTTCCGCGCCTGCCGAATCGGGACCGACGCGCAAGCGTGCGCCATCGAAATGCAGAATGGAACCGCCGCCTGCCGCCACCGTATGGATGCTCATCATCGGTGCGCGCATCCGCACGCCGGCGACCTGGGTTTCGAACTCGCGCTCGAACTCGCCGGCATAATGCGATACATCGGTGGACGTGCCGCCCATATCGAAACCGATGACTTTGGAAAAACCGGCATGTTCGCTGGTCCGGGCCATCCCTACGATACCGCCTGCCGGCCCCGAAAGAATGGCGTCCTTGCCGCGGAAACGTCCGGCATGCGCCAATCCGCCGCTGGACTGCATGAACAGCAAGGGGATACCCGGCAGTTCGGCCGCTACCTGTTGCACGTAGCGCGCCAATATCGGCGACAAATAGGCATCCACCACAGTCGTGTCGCCGCGCGAGACGAACTTGATCAAGGGGCTGACTTCGTGCGATGCCGAGACCTGCGTGTAGCCGATGTCACGCGCCAGCCGCGCCAGGCGAATTTCATGATCGGGGCGCCGCCACGCGTGCATCAGGACAATCGCGACCGCCCGCAAGCCATCGTTGTAAGCTTCTTGCAATGCGCAGCGCACCGCGTCCAGATCCAGTTCACGCACCGTGTTTCCCGCCGCGTCCAGGCGCTCGTCGACCTCAATGCATCGTTCATACAGCATCTCGGGCAAGACGATATGCCTGTCGAACAAGCGTGGACGATTCTGATAGGCGATACGCAAGGCATCGCGAAAACCGCGCGTCGTCAGGAACACCGTGGGCTCGCCCTTGCGCTCGAGCAGCGCGTTGGTGGCCACCGTCGTCCCCATTTTCACGCAAGCAATGCGCTCGACCGGCACCGGATCGTGCGCGGATACCCCCAGGATGCGCCTTATCCCGGCCACCGCGGCATCCGGATACTGCGCGGGGTTATCCGAAAGCATCTTGCAGGTACGGATGCGGCGGTCGGGTCCCAGCGCCACGATGTCCGTGAAAGTCCCGCCCCGGTCTATCCAGAATTGCCACTTCATTTCCCGCCCCTTTTCTGACCCGGGCCGGAAAAAAAGGATGGCCCAGGTTCGCGTACAGAGATCACGATTAAAACGCAGCCGGGTACGCAGTGCAAACCCACGCGCCCTTCCTAGGAATTACCCCTAAATCACCGCGAAACGGGGCCGCGGCCCGAGCATCGCCACTACAATCAGTGCGCTACGCGGGCAGCCGGCAGCGGTTCGGCTCGCGGGCGGCCGGGTGCTTGCCGGGCTGGCGGGCAAAGTCGATGGCGCAGCTTTCCGACCATATCTTCAGACCAAGGATGTTTCCAATGAAAAAAACCTTCGTTCTGCTTGCCGCCGCCTGTGCGGCCACGTATACATTAAACGCCCAGGCGGTCACCAAGTGGGACCTGCCCAGCGCTTATCCGGCTTCCAATCTGCACACGCAGAACCTCGAACAGTTCATCAAGGACGTCAAGGAACTATCGGGCGGCGAGCTGGACATCACCCTGCATAATAATGCCTCGCTATACAAAGC
>JAEWEH010000427.1 GCA_023389535.1 Pseudomonadota bacterium | reverse complement strand
GCCAGCAAGTGCGCGGTGGAATGGCGGATCAAATCCAGGCCGTCCGCATCTTTGGCCGTGATGATGGCCAAACGGGCGTCCTTATCCAGCACATAGCTGGTATCGACCAGTCTGGATTCAGCGCCATCCACCGACACGCGCCCCGCCAATGCGGCGCGCCCCAGGCCGGTGCCGATGGAATGGGCGACATCAGCGACGGTGACGGGGCCGGGAAACTCGCGTTGCGAGCCATCGGGCAAGGTGATCTGAACCATAAAGATGTCCTGAAAATGCAAAAACGCGGCACTAGCCGCGTTCAGGGTATGTTGTTCTGCTAGTAAGCGATACACAGGCGCGGCCACAGCTAAAACTGCCAGCTCGTAGTTCGCGTCGTGTTCATGTGCATGAAATCAAGTATTGGGTGCAATGGTGATAAAGCGTTGCTTTAGTGTAACACTTGGGCCGACCGAAGCTTGGCCCCCGGCACCAAATACCGTGCCGGGGCAAGGAATAACTCGCCAAACGTTGCAAAAACCCCTCAGAGCGCGACGCAATATTCGTTATGAGTATCGACTTCGCGCTGCTGGTGGCTGCGCATGGCTGCATCCCCCATATCCCCCGCCACCTGGCGTACGCAGGCGCACACCGTCGCCGCCTTTTATATAAAGGCGGTCGATTTTGGTCAAATGGTCCGAGGTGAACGCCTTGCCCCCAGACAGAAAGGTGTGCTCCGCCGGCATGCCGTCGCCCCCGCCCGCCAGTCCATAGGCGCCGGTGCGGCCCCGGTCGGCGACCAGCGTCAAATATGCCGAGCCTTCCCGAAGATGAAAGTCGATCTCCACACCGAGGCCGCCGCGATAGCGTCCTTCCCCGCCCGAGTTCTCGCGCACCGCGTAGCGCGTAAAAAGCAATGGAACGCTATGTTCAAGCACTTCGATCGAGCTATTGCGCGATGCCGAAATCAAGGTGGATCCGTTGGTCAGGCCGTCCGAATCGGGATTGGCGCCATATCCCCCGCCAAAGTAGAAGATCGTCGCATAGCGCCCATAGCGCGGGCTTTCGCCCCCCATCCCTATGTTGGTACCGGTGCCGAACGCCCCCGCGGGCACTTTACCGGGTATGGCCTGAGCCAGCGCGCCCATGGTCACGCAAACCAGCCTCTGGGCGGTCTCCGTCGTCGTGCACGAAACAGGTGCAGGCGGCCTGGGATGGAACATGGACCCCTCCGGGATGATGTAATGGAAGGGCTCGAAGCACCCGGCGTTGATGGGAACGTCGGCGAAGACATGCTTCATACCTATCATCAGACCGCTGATGGTGCTGCTGTAGGGACTATTGAAGGGGCCGCGGCGTTCTGCGGAACTGCCCGACAGGTCGAAGGTGATCTCGCTGCCTTTGACGATCATTTTCAGGTCGATCAGGAAGGGTTCCGGATCCACGCCGTCGCTGTCCATCCAATCCTGGAAATGGTAGACGCCGTCCGGGATTTCCTGGATATGCTGGCGCATCAAGCGCTCTGAACGCAGCTTCAGTTCGTCGATGATCTCGAAAACAGATTGTTCGCCGTAATGATCGAATAACTGGTCCAGACGCCTGCAGCCCAGATCGAGCGCATTGATCTGCGCCGCCATATCGCCGCGCCGATCTTCGGCGACCCGCATGTTGGACATCATCACTTGAATCAGGGCTTCGTTCAGCTTGCCTTCTTCATAGATCTTGACCGGCGGGAAGCGCAGGCCTTCCTGATAGACGTCCGTCGAGCAAGGCGTGAATCCGCCGGGGGTCATGCCGCCCACATCGGGCCAGTGGCCTGTATTGGCCAGGAATGCCAGCAAGCGGCCGTCCTTGAAGAACGGCTTGACGAATTTGACGTCCATCGTATGGGTGCCGCCCCGATAAGGGTCGTTGACAATGAATACGTCCCCCGGCTTCATGGTCTCGGGCGGGTGGTCCTTCAGCACCTCTTGCACCGTGTGCTGCATGACCACGATGAAGATCGGCAAGCCGGTACTGCCCTGGACGATGACCTCGCCCGTCCGGGGATGGAAAATGCCGCTGGCCCTGTCCCAGGCGTCCGCGATGACCGGAGAGATCGCCGACGAGGCGATCATGGTGTCCATCTCTTCGGTAATCTGTTCAAGCGCTCCGCGCATCACGGCCAGCAATATCGGATCAACCATGGTGCTTACTCCAATTCAATGAAAATATTGCCGGATTCATGTACCCGCGCGCAATAATTCGGTTCTACAAAGCTGGTCGTGTCCGGCTGCATCAGCAGAGCGGGGCCACGCACGACGGCCCCCGCAGGCAATTCAAATCGCTCGTAGCGCTCGACATCCAGCCATTTCCCGGAGAAGTAAATCCGAGCCTTTCCGGGTTTCGGAACCGGTCCCTGCGGCAGCTTCAACAAATCAGAAATGGACGACACACGAGGCGCGGCCGACACCACCGTGCGCGCATTGACCAGCATGATCTCGGTATCCTGGTCCAGCAATCTTCCGTAGCGTTCGTGGTAGGTTTCCTCGAAGGCCTTTCTTGCCGCGTCGAGTGTGGGCAAGGCGGCTTGGCCGAACGCCACGGCGATGACATTCGACTGCCCGCGATAGCACATGTCTGCGCTGTAATGCGAGTCCCCTTCGTCCTGGCCATACCCTTCGTGGGCGAGGATGGCTTTGCCTTCAGCCGATTGGGATTGGTAGATATCCGCCAATTGTGCATCATCCAACGTCGACAAGGGCCGGTTCACGGTGCGCAGGAAGTCGTGACGATTCTGACCGAGTATGCAGCCAAGCGCTGAAGTGATGCCTGGAAAATACGGAATCACCGCGCGTGCAAGGCCTACTTCCCGAAGGATCCGGTTGGCATGCACGGGGCCCGCACCGCCAAACGCGATCATGGAAAAAGTTCGCGGGTCCAGACCGCGTTCCAGCAGCTTGCGCCTGACATGGCCGGCCATTTTTGCGCCGGTCAAGGTCAGGATCGCTTCGGCGGCGTCCTCGATCCCCAGCCCCAATTCGCTGGCGATAGTGTCGCCCAGGGCTTGCCTGGAAAGTTCCGGCGCCATGCCCGATCCCCTTGCCTTGCCGATGGCATTGTCCGGATTGAGCAGGCCGACCACGACACTGGCGTCGGTAACGGTCGCATGCTTGCCTCCCCGCCCATAACAAGCCGGGCCAGGGTTGGCGCCGGCGCTTTCAGGGCCGACCTGCAATATGCCCGCCCCATCGATGCGTGCGATGCTGCCGCCGCCCGCGCCTATGGCATCCACGTCCAGCATGGGCAGGCCCAGAGGGATGCCAAAATCAACCACGCTGGATTGCGTCAAGGCCGCGGCGCCGTCCCGGATGACGCAAATATCCAGACTGGTTCCGCCCATGTCGCAGGACACCACGTCGGACAAGCCCAGATCCCCCGCGATCGCGCTGGCCGCCGTGACACCCGCCGCCGGCCCGGAAAGAATGGTGTTGGCCGCAAAACGCGTCGCCATGGAAGCCGACATGATGCCGCCGTTGGACTGCACCACCAGCAGCTCGCGCTCGTGCCCGGCGTCTTGCAGCTTGCGGGCCAGGCTGCCAAGATAGCGTCCGATGAGCGGCTGCACATAGGCGCTGATCACCGTCGTGCTCGTTCTTTCGAATTCCCGAAGCGTGGGCAGCACGTCTGACGAGACGACAATGTACTCGTTGGGCCATAACCGGCGCGCCTCTTCCAGAGCCGCTTGTTCATGCACTGGGTTGACATAGGAATGCAGGAAGCAGATCGCCAGGGAATCGCAGCCCGCCTCTTTCAAGAACTGCAGTTCCCGTCGCAATGCCTCGCGATCGAGTTCGACCAGCACCTCGCCTTGCGCGCTGATCCGCTCGCTGACCTCCCTGCGCAGCTGACGAGGTACCAGCGGCTGAAAGGAGCCGCCCAGCCCATAGGTGTGGGGCCTGTCCCTACGCCGCAGTTCTAAAACATCGCGAAATCCAGCAGTCGTGATGAGACCGCAGCGCGCCCCTTTGCGCTCGATGGCCGCATTGGTCGCCACTGTCGTCCCGTGGATGATCATGTCGACCTGCGCCGGGGACACTTCCAGCGCCTCGATACCCGCGACCAGGCCTTCCGCCTGATTGTCCGCCGTCGTGGGCACCTTGGCGGTCGCCAGCGTTCCCGCTTCGAGGTCCACGTAAATGAGGTCCGTATTGGTTCCCCCTATGTCCACCCCAACAAAGCTCTTCATGAATCAATTTCCGGAGATAGTGCGTGTTATGACGAATGGTCGATCAAGAATGGGCCTGCGCGCGGCGTTTGTCGCGGCGGCTTACGCCGCTTTCATTCGGACGACCTAGATAGGCTTCCAAGACTTGCGGGCTGCTGGAAACGGCCGTTGGCGGGCCGTGGGCAATCTTGGAACCGAAGTTCAGAACCGTGATGTCTTCGCATAAGCCCATGACAAACGGCATGTCGTGCTCCACCAGTACGATGGTCAGGTCTTCGGCGGCCAAGCCCCTGATCAAATCTGCGACGGCCGCTGTTTCCACCGGATTCAGGCCGGACGCGACCTCATCCAGCAGCAATAGGCTGGGCTCCGTCGCCAGAGCCCGTGCAATCTCCACCAGACGCCGTTTGCCATAAGACAGGCTGGCGACCTGATGATGCGCTTCCGCAGACAGTCCCACCCTGTCCAGTAACGCCAAAGCCGTATCCGTGATATCGCGTTCGTCACGCAGCTTGCCGCCAATGGAAAACATGCTCGCGAACATGCCCGTGCGCCCGTGCACATGCCGACCTGTCATGACGACTTCAAGCGCCGTCATTTTCTCGAACAGGCGGGGAGTCTGGAACGTGCGGCATATGCCCGCCTTCACGCGCGCTTCCACGGGTTGCTGGGTGATCTCGTGGCCTTTGAGAAAGATCTGGCCCCCGGACACTTTCTGCAGTCCGGAGATAAGGTCGAATGCCGTGCTCTTGCCCGCGCCATTGGGCCCGATCAGGCCATGGACGGTGTTGGGCCGTACCTGCATCGACAGTCCGTTCACGGCGACCAGGCCGCCATATCGGCGCGTTACGCCGCGCAATTCCAATAATGGAGCGTCCGTCATGATTTTGCTTCCCCGCGCCGCGAAATTCTGCGCCAGACATTCAATAGTCCTCCGCTGATTCCCGTCGGCATCAGCATCATGCACAGAACCAGGAGCATGCCGTAGGCAAACATTTTGTATTCAGCAAGGTCCCGCAATAGTTCGGGCACGATAATCAGCACGGCGGCACCTATGATCGCCCCCGAGAAACTGCCCAGACCACCTATCGTGATCATGATCAGCATGACCAGCGATTCATGCCAGCTGAAGCTCTCCGGACTGACAAAGCGCATCAGATGCGGCAAAAAACTGCCTGCCAAGCCCGCGATCGCACAGCCCAGGGTGATGACGGCCATCCGGTAAGCGTTGGTCGGGATGCCCACGCTGCGCGCCGCGTCCTCGTTCTGACCGATTGCAAGAAAGGCACGGCCGATGCGGCCCCTGCAAAGACGCAGAAGCAGGATATAAACAATCGTCAACGCGATCATTTCCAGAATGAAGAGGTCGCGGCGCGAGGTGAATTCGATGCCCCAGATCACGATATTGGGTATGCCCCGTATACCGACGTGGCCGCCCGTCAGCCAAGTAGTGTTGGCAATCGCCTGGTAGACGATGATGCCGAAGCCGAAGGTCGCGATCTTGAAGTACACGCCCGACAAACGGATAAGCTGGGCCATGAGCAGGCCGAAGAATCCTGCAACCAAAGAGCCCGCCAGCGCCGAAGGCAGAAAGCCGAGACCGATATTTTTCTCCAGCAGGATGGTCGTATAGGCGCCCACGCCGAAGAATGCGGCGTGCCCAAGGGAAAGCTGGCCCGCCAGCCCCACCATGATTTGCAGGCCCAGCGCGGCGATGGCGTAAATCGCCACGACCGTGCCTATGTATAGATAAAAGCCTCCGGCCAGCAGCGGTACCGACCAGGCGATCGCCATGACGGCCAGAAAAGCCAGCCAATCGCGATGAGAGGCCGCCCATCCTTTGACATCCATAGGTGCGGAAGACAAGCCGTTACGGCGCACCACAGCGCTGCGCGTCGTCATAGCCTCCTCCCTTTGGCCATCAGGCCCGTCGGATAGACCAGCAAGATCAGGATCATGATCGCGAACGCAATGCTATCCATATACGCATTCGAAATAAGCTGGGCGCCGAAGGTCTCGCCCACCCCAATGATCAGGCCGCCGATCACCGCGCCGGGCACGCTGCCCAAGGTGCCGATGATGGCGGCGGCAAATGCCTTGACGCCCACCACCCCCATATCGAACGAGGCAAAGGTAATAGGCGCGTACAGCACCCCGGCCAGCGCGCCGGTTGCCGACGCGATGGCGAACGATACCGCAGCCGCGACACCGGAATGGATGCCCATGGTCGCCGCCGTTTCCCTATCGTCGGCTGCGGCCCGCACGGCCAAGCCCATCCAGGTCCGGGAAAAGAACCACTGCAGGCCCAGTAACAGCCCAATCATGGTCAAGCCGATATATAGATACACGGCCGGCAGCGGGTAGCCCAGGAAGTGGTAGACCTCGTGCGTCAGCGGCGTCGGGTACACAACGGGATTGGCGCCCCAGATAAGGCGGGCGCCGTTGCTCAGTACCATGCCTATGCCCAGAGTCAGCAACACCAGGTAGATCTGGTCGGCGCCGCGCTTCACCGCGCCGTGGAACGCGATGCGCTCGATCAAGGCCCCCGCCACGGCCGTGATGGCCGCCGCCAGAAGCAACACAAGCAAAAACGGCATCCCGGGCCAGATGACGAACAGGGAATAGCCGACAAACGCCCCCAGCATCATGATGTCGCCCTGCGCGAAATTCACCAGGCCCAGAGCTCGATAGATCATGCTGAAGCCCACGGCAACAAGCGCATAGATGCACCCAACCGCCAAGCCGCTGATAAGTTGTATGGTGAACTGCATGCGCGCCCCCGCCTCCTATTCGACCAGGTCCTTTTTATTCGACCAGATAGTCCAGCTTCAGCTCTTTGCCGTCCAAGGTCACAAATGGCAATGGCCGCTTGGAATCCCCGCTGGCAAGGATGGTGATGTCCCCGGTCGCACCGGCGTAATCCTTGGTTTCGAAAATCGCATCGCGGATGTTCTGCGGAGATACCTTGCCCTTGGCTTGAGCCTTCTTGATGGCTTCGGCCATGACGTACACGCTGTCGTAGCCCATGCCTTCGTATTGCGAAGGCATGCGGTTGAACTTCGCCTGCCAGTTCTTGACGAATTTTTCGGCGGCCGGTGTCTTGATCGAACCCGCGTAGTAATAAAGCACCCCATACGTGCCGTTGGCAGCCGGGCCAGCGATGTCGACATACTGCGGGATGCCAGGCGCCGTGGTGACGAACGCGGGTTTGTTGATATTCAACTCGGCCATTTGCTTCACGATCAAGCCGCTCTCGGTGTAATACCCCATGACCACAACGAAATCGGGATTGGTCGTGGCCATCTGCGACAGCATGGGCTTGAATTCGCGCGCTGTGGGCTCATACAGTACGCGCCCGACTATATTGATGCCCAATTCCTTGGCTTTCTTTTCATAGGCATCGGCCAGTGGCACCCCCCAATTATCATTGCGCACAAGCAGATAAGCCGATTTAATTTTGTGCTTATCGAATGTCCATTGCGCCGCCGCGGTGGCAAATGCATCCGCGGATTGTGTGATGCGTGCAAACCACGGATTGCCCTGCTTCGTCAAAGCCGGGTCCACCGCAAGCGGCGACAGTTGCGGAATCTTTGCCGCGCGGGTCACTTCGATGGCCGCCGCGGTTCCCGAACTAGTGGACCCGCCGATAATTGCCACCACCTCGTCTACGTCTATCATGCGCTGGACGGCCTGTGCGGCCGCGCCGGGGTTGGCCATGTCGTCAGCCACGACCAGCTTTATCTTGTCCTTGCCCAGCATGCCGCTGGCGGCGATCTCATCCAGTGCAAATTGGGCGCCGGCCAGGCTTTCCGTGCCGTACACGGCGACCGGTCCCGACATGGGCCCGAAGAATCCCACTTTGACATCCGCTGCCGCGGCCGGTGCGCTTGCGAGCGCGGATGTCGCCGCGAACAATGCGCCATAGGCCGCTCTACGCACGAATAGTTTCCAGTTCATTGCCGTCCCCGTCATCTCCATTCCCCTTGTATCAGCGGCTCGTTCTTCAATGAGGAGCCGCGTTATCGTTCATACACCTAGATAAGTACTGCGCACTTCCTCACTTTCTTGCAGATCGGCGGCATCTCCGCTGAGTACGACCCGGCCCCGCTCGATGACGTACGCCCTGTCCGCGATGTCCAGAGCCGCTGCGGCATTCTGTTCGATCAATAGAATCGTGATGGCTTGCTTGGCCAGATAATTGATCGTTTCGAAAACCTGATCAATCAATAAAGGCGCCAAGCCCATGGAAGGCTCGTCCATCAACAGCATGCGCGGGCGCGCCATCATGGCCCGGCCCATGGC
>JAEWEH010000398.1 GCA_023389535.1 Pseudomonadota bacterium | reverse complement strand
GCCTTGTCGGTGGAGATCAGCACGAAGTTGCTGACGCGGGCGCGCAGGGCGGCTTGGGCGGCGTGCAGGGTGCCGAAGGTGTTGTTTAGGACGCCTTCGGCGATGTTGTTTTCGACCAGGGGAACGTGCTTGTAGGCAGCGGCATGGTATACGGTATCCACCTTCCAGGCGTCCATGACGTCGAACAGGCGGCCGGGGTTGCGTACGGATCCCAGCACAGGTATGACGCGCGTGGCCCGGTCGGTGCTGCCCATATGCTGTTCCAGTTCGCGCTGTATGGCATATAGCGCGAATTCAGAATGCTCGAACAGGATCAGGGTCTTGGGTGTGCTGCGCACGATCTGTCGGCATAGTTCGGACCCAATGGATCCGCCGGCGCCGGTGACCATGACGACCTGGTCGTGTATGCAGCGTGCGAACAGCGCTGGGTCGGGGGCGACTGGGTCGCGCCCGAGAAGGTCGTCGATACGCACGTGGCGCAGGCTTTCGACCTGGACTCGGCCGGCGGCAAGGTCCATCAGGCCGGGCAGGGTGCGTACCGGGATGGCATAGGGAGCCAGCATGTTGATGATTTCATTGCGTCGCGCGCGCGATGCCGATGGAATGGCCAGCAGTATTTCCTGTGCGCCCGTGTCATGCAGCATGTAGTCGATCTGGTCGGGGCAATAGACTTGCAGGCCGGCCATGACGCGGTCGCACAGGTCTTTGTTGTCGTCCATGAAGCCCACGGGCAGCATTTCGCCGCCCAGGCGCAGGGCTTGCAATAGCTGGTTGCCCGCGGCCCCGGCGCCATAGATGACGACGCGCGGGCGTTCTTCCTTATGCTGGCCGCCGTTGGGGATCAGCGGCAGGGATTGTTCGCCGAACTGCACGTTATTGAAGTAGTGGCGCATCAGCAAGCGCAGACCGCCAATGAATAGCAGGCTCAGCATCCAGTAGATGACAAGGGTGGAGCGCGGGACGATGGCGGGCGTGTAGCCGTACAGGTAGACCGCAACGCCCAGCAGGACGGCCGCCGCGGTGACACTGCGGGCGATGGTGGTCAGCGCCTCGAATCCCAGGTAGCGCATGACGGCGCGATACAGGCCATAGCGGATGAACAGGGGTATGGCCAGCAGCGGGGCGAAGGCAAACAGCCACGCATGGGCGCCCAGCGGTTGGACAACCAGGGCATCGCCCAGGCGGATGAAAAACGCCAGCCACAAGGCCAGCCAGATCAGCAGTATGTCCACGCCGACCTGCAGCATGCGCTTGCTGCGGGGCGTCAGCCCCAGCAGGCGTTCTCGCAGTGCATGGTGGCGTACCTGCAGCTTGCTTTCAGTGTTCATGGGATATCTTGGTCTTGGTGGCGGCGCGCATGACATCGACCAGGGCCGCGCAGGTCTGCACGATTTCCTCGTGCTCCAGGGTCGGGTGCACCAGGAACATCAGCGATGTTTCACCCAGTTCGCGCGCGACGGGCAAGCGTTTTGGGGGGCGCCAGCCCGTGCCGTCTAAGGCTTTCTCCAGGTAGACCTCCGCGCAAGAGCCCTGGTAGCAAGGCACGCCGCGCGCATTGATTTCCTGGATGATGCGGTCTCGGTTCCAGCCTTCGGCCAGCCGGTCGGATTCGACGAATACATAGCATTTGTAGACGGCATGCCGGATATAGCGAGGCACTTCGGGCACGCGCAGGCCGGATAGCTGGCGTGCCACATTCCAGATGCGGCGTGCATGCGCCAGGCGCTTGGCTTGCCAGTCGGGCATGCGCTGCAGCTGGATGCGGCCGATGACGGCCTGGGTTTCCTGCATGCGCCAATTGGTGCCGAAGCTTTCATGCAGCCAGCGGAAGCCCGGCGGGTGCTGGCGTTCATAGACGGCTTCCACGCTTTTGCCGTGGTCTTTGTACGCCCAGATCTTGCGCCAAAGGTCAGGGTCATTGGTGGTGACCATGCCGCCTTCGCCGCCGGTGGTCATGATCTTGTCCTGGCAAAACGACCAGGCGCCGATGTGGCCTATGGAACCGACGGGGCGGTTCTTGTAGCGGGCGCCGTGCGCCTGCGCGCAATCTTCGATCACCCAGATGCCGTGCTGCCGGGCCAGGGCCATGATGGGGTCCATGTCGCAAGGCCAGCCGGCCAGGTGCACGCAGATGACGGCGCGGGTCTTGGACGTGATGACGGCGGCAATGGTCTCGGCCGTGACGTTCTGCGAATCGCGGTCGACGTCGGCAAATACGGGTGTGGCGCCGGCCAGCACTATGCACGATACGGAAGCCAGGAAGGTGCGCGGGGTGACGATGACTTCGTCGCCGGGTCCGATGTCCAGAGCCATCAGGGCGGCTTCCAGGGCCTGCGTGCCGTTGCCCAGCGCGACGGCGTGGGCGCAGCCGGACCAGGCGGCAAACTCGGTTTGAAAAAGACGGCCTTCCTGGCCGGTCCAGTAGTTGACCTTATTCGATAGCAATACGTTGCTGACGGCCTGCACTTCCTCGTCGGTGAATTGCGGCCAGGGAGAAAAAGCGGTGTTCAACATAATCTTCAATCCTATGGTCAAGAAGCTTGAGAGGAGTCATGCGGGCCGTGGGCGTGCCGGCGAACCTACGGCCACCGTGGCCTCGGATACGTTGCGGATCACGGTCGAGCCGCTGCCTATGGTGCAATCCCGTCCTATATGGATCAGGTGGTTCACGCTGGCGCCGATGCCGACCCAGCTGTGTCGGCCGATATGCACGCCACCGCCCAGACCGGCGTTGGGGCCGATATGGGCGAAATCTTCGATCAAGCAATCGTGCTCGACGATGCAACCGGTGTTCAGGATGACGCCTGCGCCGATCTGGGCGCCGACGTTCACCACTGCGCGGGCCAGCACCGCGCAGCCGGCGCCCAGCTGCGCATGGCGGCTGACGATGGCGGACGGGTGAATCACGCACACCAGGGGCGCGCCGGCCAGCTGCAGGCGCTGCTGCAAGGTGGCTCGCACGCCGTTGTTGCCAATGCCGACAATGACGCCGTGATAGTCGGGCAGGTGCTTGAACAGCATTTCGGTGTTGCCGACGATGGGCCAGGGGCCATTGCCGGGCCAGGCGTCGTCGTAGAACTCGAT
>JAEWEH010000381.1 GCA_023389535.1 Pseudomonadota bacterium | reverse complement strand
TGACCTTGAGCGTGTCCGGTCGGGCATGCCCCGTGATGCCATCGACCACGACACAGTCGGGACCTCTTGGAGCGACGGTGACTTGGCTGATATCCGCGGTGACATCCGGTGTCAGATAAGCGGCCGGGTCATGCACTTCGTACAGTAACTGCTCTTTGACCGTCTGTTCAGTGACCAGCCCGCCGGTATGCTCGGCCTTGCTGATGGAGAAGGCGCCCGTCTCATCCATGCTGACGATCGGAAAGCCAAGCTGATCCATGCCTGGCACCTCTTTCAGGCCGGGCACCGCGAAATATCCGCCCGTCACCTGTGTGCCGCACTCCAACAAATGGCCGGCTATCGTGGCCCGGCCCAGTCTGTGCCAGTCGTGCTCGTCCCAGCCGAAATGCGCCAGCGCGGGGCCGACCGTCAAAGAGGGGTCCGATACGCGGCCAGCCACCACGATCTGCGCGCCGGCCTGCAGAGCCTGCGCGATCTCGCGCGCGCCTTGATAGGCATTGACACTGACGATATCCATGCTGTCAAAGTCTGCGTCCACGGTGCGCCGCAGGTAATCCAGTTGCTCCGGACTGGAAAGCTGATCGCCTGAGAGCACGGCGATGCGCGGTGCCGCCAGCTCGAGTTCTTGCGCCAGCGCCTTGATGCGGCGTGCGGCCGCAGGCGGGTTGGCTGCGCCGAAGTTGCCGATGATGTTGATGCCATGACGCAAGCATGTCGCCATGCTCGGGCGCAGCAGTTCAACCAGTAAGGGCTCATAGCCCTTTTCGGGGTTTTGGTTTTTGGCAAGTTGAGACAGTGCCAGTGTGCGTTCCGCCAGGGTTTCGAAGATCAGTGCCTGACCGCCGCTACGCAATAATGTGTCCACGACTGCAGGGACGCCGTCGGTACGGTCGCCCGAGAATCCGCTGCCGCAGCCTATGGTGAATTTTCCCTTCGCGCCCATGTTTCCGGTCCCGCATGGATAGATACAGCGCTACTATAGAAGCCTGAGATTGATAAGTTAAATAGAAATATCTTATTCATTGATCCAATAGTTCTATGAATCTAAGTTCGCGCCACCTCCGTGCGTTCATTGCTTTGGCCGAAGAACGCCATTTCACCAAGGCGGCGGAGCGCTGCCATCAAACGCAGCCCGCCTTCAGCGCGCTCATCAAGTCGCTGGAAGATGCGGCCGGCGTACGTCTGTTCGACCGCACGACCCGGCGCGTGGAACTTACCCCCGAAGGGCAGTTGCTGAATCAGTCCGCCGCCCGCTTGCTGGGCGACATGGACGCCGTCCTGGATGATCTGCGCGATCACGTCGCCAAACGCAAGGGCAGCGTAGCGGTTGCGGCCTTGCCATCCCTGGCCGCAGGGTGGCTGCCTGGCATCTATTCGCGCTTTCATCAACAGTTCCCCGGGGTGGCGCTGCATCTGCACGATGCATTGCTCGAGCCCTGCCTGGACCTGGTGCGCCGCGGCGCCGTGGATATCGGGGTGGCGGCCAAAGGCATGGACATGAGCGGTCTCGATGCCCAGCCTTTGTGCGAAGATTACTTTCATCTGGTGTGCCGCCATGATCATCGGCTGGCGCAGCAGGCAGACGTGCGCCTGCGCGACTTGAAAGGGCAGGCCTTGATCCAGCTGGGCAAGGGCAGCAGCATACGCCAGAGCCTGGCGCGCAATGCACGTTTCGCTCAACTAGGCGTGTTTCTGGAAGTCGATCACCTTGCCACGGCGGCCGGCCTGGTGGCGGCTGGGCTGGGCGTCTGCCTGGTACCGTCCATGACGCTTTTCCAGTTCAGGCATCCTGAAATCGCGGTCGTGCCTTTAGCCGCCGGAAGCCGGCTCAAGCGCTCGCTTTACCTGATACGGCGCCAAGAGAAAACCCTGTCCAGCGCCGCCCAGTGCTTCTACGATGTGCTGCTGGAACAGCGCGGGCTGCTGCCCAAGGAATCGCCGCTCAAATCGCACAAGTAGCTGAGCACCATATCGGGCGCATGCTTGAGCCGCCCGGCGACGCGCTCGGGCGCGCCTATATCGACGCCTAGTACGTAGGAAAGCGTATAGCGGTTGGTGATGAAATAGGATCCCAGTCCCGAGATGGAAACATACAAGTCTATCCAGTCGGCGTCTTTCCGAAAGACACCCTTGTCCTTGCCTTTCTGAAGGATGTCGGCCAGCGCCGACCGCAAGGGGTTGAACATTTCAGTGATGGCTCTGGATTTCTTGATATGTCTTGCCTTATGAAGGTTCTCAGTGGAAAGCAATTGCATGAAGCCGGGCTGTTCGATGAAGTATTCAATGGTCTGGATCACCAGCGCCCGCATGTCCGCAATGGGGTCTTCGCCCGTCAGCGCCAATTCATTTTGGTGTTCCCGCATGGCGCGGTATGCGCGTTCCATCACTTCGATGAACAAGGCCTCTTTGCCTTCGAAATAGTGGTAGAGCAAGTTCTTGCTGATCTTGCAGCGTGCCACAATCGCATCAATGCGTGCGCCGTCATAGCCGCGCGCGGCGAATTCTTTATAGGCCGTCAGCAAGATGCGTTCGCGAGTGGCCTGAGCGTTGCGTACACGTATGGTTGTATCGGTCTTCTTTGTCGACATGTCAGCCTGGAGCGGCAATTTACCCGCTTTCCCGATGGAGTGTACCCGAGCGCTGAAGTAGCGGGTGTTTGCAGGAAAACCCTAGTATTCAATTCCTTGACAGCACTTGCTGGCCTATTTATTGTACTGACTAGTTAGTTAGTTGTCTCCTCAGGGAAGGCGTTTTATTTCCTCGCGGATAGTCCGCAGGACGTGGGCACAAGGGAATTCGATTCAATGGACACCATGGTAAAAGCGGCGCGCGGTGTGCGCGTGGGTTGCGATATCGGCGGTACGTTTACGGATATCGTACTGGCCATGCCCGATGGCAGATTGTTTGTAAATAAGACATCCAGCACACCCCATGATCTGGGGCTGGCTATCGTGCAAGGCTTGAAGACACTGATACAGCAGGCCGGGGTGTCGCCTTCGGACATTACAGAAATCGTCCATGGCACGACCACCGCCTCGAATACCATCCTGCAGAAAGTCGGCGCCCGAACAGGCGTGCTGACAACGGAAGGATTCCGCGACGTGCTGGAAATAGGCCGCATACGCACGCCAACCATGTTCGATCTGGCTTGGCAGAAGCCTGTGCCCCTGGCGGCCAGGCGTTTCCGGCGCGGCATCCGGGAACGCATGGGTGCGGACGGCAAGGTCGTTACGCCGCTGAGCCGCAACGAAGTCGAGGCTGTAGTGCGCGAGCTGGTCGACGAAGGGGTGGATTCGATCGCCATTTGCTTTCTCAACAGCTATATCAACCCGGAACATGAACTTACCGCCAAGGCGGTGATCCAGGAAATGTTCCCTGACTTGCTGTTGAGTGTTTCCTGCGAAGTGCTTCCCGAAATCAAGGAATACGAGCGCACCAGTACGACAGTGGTCAATGCCTACATTCTGCCTGCCATGCGCAGCTACCTGGGCCGTCTGAAGAATGATCTCGAACGCATGGGTATCACGGCCTCGCTACAGATCATGGCATCGAACGGCGGAATGATGGGCATCGCCTCGGCTACCGATAAGCCGGTCTTTGCCGTGGCGTCAGGCCCGGCGGGCGGCGTGGCAGGTGCAGCGCAAGTCGGGCTCGCCAGTGAAGAAAAGGAATTGATCGTCTTTGATATGGGCGGTACCACGGCTAAGGCTTCCATCATCTTGGGTGGCCAACCTTCATTGACTACCGAGTACGAGTTTCGCGACGGCATCAGCGCGCCCAGCCGCTTCATCAAGGGGGGTGGCTATGTGTTGAAGGTACCGGCCATTGATATCGCCGAAGTGGGGGCAGGCGGCGGCTCGCTCGCTTGGATAGACGCCGGCGGCCTGTTATGCGTGGGGCCGGAATCGGCCGGGGCCGACCCGGGACCCGCCTGCTATAGCCGCGGCAACGATAAACCCACTGTCACCGACGCCAATATGATCCTGGGATATTTGAATACCCAGGCGCTTGCCGGGGGCAGCTTGAAGGTGGATCCCGAGAAATCCCGTCTGGCGGTGCAGAAACATATAGGCGACGCTTTGGGCCTGCAGCTCTACGCCGCAGCACATGGCATACGCCGTGTGGCGAACGTCAACATGGCACGCGCGATCAGGGCAGTCACGGTCGAGCGCGGCCGCGACCCGCGCGAGATGGCCATGATTGCCTTTGGGGGCGGCGGGCCATTGCATGCGATCGACGTAGCCAAGCTGCTGGGCATCAAGCGCGTCATCGCGCCTGTCATGGCGGGTGTATTTTGCTCGGTCGGAATGCTGACTGCCAATGCCGAACATCATTTCGTGAAGGCTGTACTGCAAGTGCTGGATCAGCGCCTGCCCCCTTCGGTGCAGGAGGCGGTCGACGAACTGCTGAAACAAGGAAAGGCAGTGCTGGCATCGGAAGGTTATGCAGACCATATGGTCGACGCCGTGGTCAGCGCCGACCTGCGCTACTTGGGCCAGAGTTCGGAGCTTACCGTGCCGGTTGCGGGCAGTTTCAACGACGAGCGGGCCATCGCGCGTTTGCAGGAAGATTTCTCCCAGCTTTATGAAGCCACGTTCGGCTATCGCAGCGATGAAACACTGGAGCTCGTGAACGTGCGGGTCATGGTCTCGGGCCGCAGCGACCATCGCTTGAACTTTCCCGGCATCCGAGTGGATGCCAGCGCGCTGGCGGGGCAGGCTGGTTCCCGCATGGTCAGCTTCGACCCGGATACGCCGCCGCGCGAAACGCCGGTCATCGCGCGTTCGAGCATGGATGCGGCGCCCCGCCGGGGGCCGCTGATCATCGAGTCCTATGACACGACCATCATCGTGCCGCCCGATGCGGTGGCCACGGCGGACGCCATAGGAAACATACTGATAGACATCGATTCGGAGCAGTCATGAGCGCAGTAGCGATTGAACCCATCACCATAGACCCCATCACTTTTGCGGTCGTCAAAAATGCCATGGACGCCATTGTCGACGAGGTAGCGTACACGGTATTGCGCACAGCGCGTTCGGAGATCGTCAAAGACGTCATGGATTATTCGGCCGCCATTTGCGACCGGGAAGGGCGCATGATCGCCCAGGCCAAAACCATTGCGCTGCACCTGGGGGCCATCCCCGAAGCCATGGCCGAGGTGCGCAAGCGTTATGGCGATACGCTGCAACCGGGTGATGCCGTCATTCTGAACGACCCCTATGAAGGCGGCATGCATTTGCCCGACATCTTCATGTTCGTGCCCTTCTTCTATCAAGGCGAGATCGAAGGCTATTGTGTGGTGATCTGTCACCATACCGACGTAGGCGGCCGGGTACCGGGCTCGAACGCCAGCGATTCCACGGAAATCTATCAGGAAGGCATACGGATACCGGCATTGAAGCTGTACGAGGCGGGCAAGGCCAATGACACGGTAGAACGCATCATCGCCCGAAACGTGCGGGTGCCGGACCGTGTGCTGGGCGACTTGCGCGCTCAGTATGCGGCATGCAAAGTGGGGGTGCGGGAACTGACCGGCTTGCTGGACCGCTACGGCAGGCAAGCGGCCCGGATTTATTTCGAAGAGCTGCTGGATTACGCGGAACGCTTGACCCGCGAAGAAATACGCCACTGGCCCAAAGGCACGTTCACATTCACCGACTATATCGACGATGACGGCATTTCGCCGGATCCCATACCAATCTGCGTGTCCATGACCGTGCATGACGATCACGTCAGTGTGGATTACACGGGCTCGTCGCCGCAAGTCAGGGCGGCGATCAATTCGACTTTGTCCTATACCAAGTCCTGCACCTATCTCAGCGTGCGCTGCGCATTGAAAGGAGAGGTTCCCAATAATGCGGGGGTGTTCCGTTGTGTGGAGATTCATGTGCCGGAGGGTTCGGTGCTCAATCCGATAGAGCCGGCCGCGGTCGCGGCCCGCGCGCTGACGGGTTACCGTGTTTTCGATGCGATGTTGGGTGCACTGGCCCAAGTCGTGCCAGACCGTATTCCCGCCGCCGGCGAAGGCGGCAACACGGTCGTCTGCCTGTCCGGCAAGAACGATCAGGGCAAGCCGTATATCATCGTGGACATGATCTGCGGCGCCTGGGGTGGCCGGCCGCACAGCGACGGCATAGAAGCCATTACCAACGCATCGCAGAACCTGTCCAATACGCCGGTGGAAACACTGGAAGCCAAGCATCCGGTACGCGTCGAAGCTTATGAGCTTCTGCCGGATTCTTGTGGTGCGGGCCAGTATCGCGGCGGCCTGGGCATACGGCGCAGCTACCGTGTCCTGGGCAAGGATTCCCTGCTGCAGCTGCGGGCCGACCGCATGAAGTTCCAACCTTACGGTTTGGCGGGGGGGGGCGCCGGAAGCGCGGCTGCAAACCGCCTGGAAAGAGGGGGCGAACTTCAGTTGCTGCCCAGCAAAGTCGGGATGGCCGTGGAACGCGAAGACCTGGTCACGCACTGCCAGCCCGGCGGCGGAGGCTTCGGTGACCCGCTGGCGCGTGATTGGGACGCCATCAGCGAAGACGTCTGGAATGAGAAGATCAGCGCAGAATATGCGCGCAAGCATTACCGTGTGGTCGTGGACGGCAAGTCCGGGCGGATCGACGTCCAGGCCACGCAGGACTTGCGCGCCCAAATGCAGCAGCAGCTTTGAGAGGCAATATCAATCCGGCCTGTCCAGCGGGCCTTTACATGGAGCAAGCATGAAAACGCAATCCATTTTCTTTCGCCGTCTTGCCAGCCTGATGGCCTGTGCGGCCATCGGCGCCGCAGCCTGGGCCACACCGGCCAGTGCCGCCGAACCGCTGCTGGTGCGCCTGGACTTTTCGCCCTGGGGCATGCACGGCGCGATGCATCTGGCCAAGCAGAAAGGCTGGTTCAAGGAACAGGGCCTGGATGTGGAGATTCAGGACGGCACGGGCACCATCAATACGTTGCAGCTATTGGCGGCGGGGCGCGTGGATGTCGGTCAGGTATCGGTAGGCACCATGGCGGTCGCCAAGGAAAACGGCCTGGATCTGATTTCTATCGCCGGCTTTGCCCGCACGGGCGATCTGGCGGTCATGCTGGATGAAAAGCTGGGCGTCAAATCGCCGCAAGAACTCAAAGGCAAGAAAATCGTCTGTTTTACCACCAGCCCCTGGGCGCCTTTCATCGAGCCCTATCTGCAGGCCAATGGGCTGAAGAAGGGTGAAGTGGAAGTCGTCATGGTGGCGCCCAGCGCTATGGTGTCCACCTATGCCTCGGGCAACGCGGACGGGTTCATGTCGCAAGCGCCCTTCGGCCAGCCCATGGTCAAGAAGACCCGCGCGGCCAGCGCTTTGCTGCTCGCCGACAGCGACATCAGCTTCCCCAGCTATGGCCTGGTTTCCACGCCAGCCATGCTGTCGTCCAAGCGCGATGCCATCAAGAAGTTCGTGCAGGTACAACTACGTGCCTGGGACTATATCTATGATGGCCATATCGAAGAGGCCGTGCAAGCCATCTTGGCCGAGCGTCCTAATGCCAAGCTGGACGCCGACGTCCTGCGCGGCCAGTTGCAAGCCTACCAAGCCTTCTTCAAAAGCCCGACCGGCGGCGACCTGCCCATAGGCGTACAGACGGATGCTGACTGGTCCGCCGCCATCAAATCCATGGAGCAAACCGGAATGATCAAGGCCGGTCGCAAACCGTCCGATTACTACACCAATGCGCTGATCCAGCGTTGACAAGGGAGACCGCGAGTGTCCGGCTTTCTAGAAGTACAGGGGCTGAACAAGACCTACCATTCCAAGCGTGCGCCGGTACACGCTTTGCGCGATGTGGATCTTGATATCCCCGAGGGCGAATTCCTGTGCATAGTCGGCCCCAGCGGCTGCGGCAAAAGCACGCTGCTTCGTTGCATGGCCGGGCTCGAGCCCATATCCAGCGGCCGGCTGGCCTTGCAGGGCAGCCCCATCAACGCGCCGCCCAAGAATATGGGTGTGGTGTTCCAGCGCGACCTGCTGCTGGAGTGGCGCAATGTGCTGGACAATGTGCTGATCGCGGCGGAATTTCACGGCTTGGACCGCAAGTCGTATGAAGACCGGGCGCGCGAACTATTGTCTTTATTCGGCCTGAAGGACTTCATCGATCGGTATCCGCGGGAGCTGTCCGGTGGAATGCGGCAACGGGTGTCCATTTGCCGTGCGCTATTGACCGATCCTCAGTTGTTGCTGATGGACGAGCCTTTCGGCGCGCTGGATCCGTTTACGCGAGATGAGCTCAATTCCGAATTGCAGCGCACCTGGCTGGCGACGGGCAAGACGGTGGTCTTCATCACGCACTCAATCAGCGAAGCGGCATACCTGGGCAGCCGGGTGGTGATCATGGCGCGCAATCCGGGCCGCATAGAAAAAGTCATTCCAGTCGAATTGGAGCGGCCGCGCGGCCTGGACGTTCGCGATACCGCCCGCTTTGCCGAATACGTCGTGGAAATCCGCGAAACTTTCCGGGAATTGGGCATATACAAGGGCTGATGAACATGAAGCATTTTTGGCTGAAAACAGAACGCGGTCGCTCGATTCTGTTGACCACTCTGGTCCTGCTGGCCTTATGGGAAGCAGGAGTACGTCTGTCCGGGGTGCGCGAATTCATGCTGCCGGCGCCGAGCAAGATCGTCTTGGAGTTTTTCGAGTCGCCCGGCTATCTGCTATTGCAAAGCCTCGATACGCTGCGCACCACGGTGGCGGGATTCGCGCTGGCGGTGGTGCTGGGCGTCATCGCGGCCATCGGCATCGTTTATTCACGCTTTCTTGACCGCACGCTGTATTCGCTGCTGGTCGCCATGAACGCCGTACCCAAAGTGGCGCTGGCTCCTTTGTTCGTCATCTGGCTAGGCACGGGCGCGGCGCCCAAGATCGCCATCGCCATGCTGATCGCCATTTTTCCGATTTTGATCGATACCGTGCTGGGGCTGAAGTCCACAGACCCGGAAATGCTGGACATGGCGCGGGTGAATCAGGCCTCCAAAGCCAAAGTGTTGTGGAAGATCCGTTTCCCCAATGCTTTGCCCAGCCTGTTTGCCGGCATGAAAGTAGGGGTGTCTTTCGCCCTGGTTGGAACCATCGTGGGCGAGTTCGTGGCTGGTGGTTCGGGGCTGGGGCACGTGATCCTGGTCGCACAGGGCAGCTTCGATACACCGACGGTATTCGTCGCGCTGGCCTTGCTGTGCGTGCTGGGCGTCGTGCTGTTCAAGGCCATAGAAGTGGTCGAAGTCCGCTTGCTGAGCTGGCACGCTTCGCAGCGCGGCGCCTCGGGTGAAATCGCGGCGGTAGGATCTTGAACCTGGAAGTCCTGCCTGGGCTCTGATGCGGCGCGTCGCGCACTTCAGGTTCCTATCAGCACCTCTCTTTGCCTGCTGCTGAGTTTAGGCCGCGCTTCGCGGCCTGCTAGGCTTATGAGGGGCCGCCATAAGCGGCGGCTATAGGCGCCGCGACGTACAATATCGGCGCCGCAGTCTACCAGTCATATCAATGAGATACTCCCCGCGCGGGCCCGCGCCCGCACATTCCCGCAACGACCTCCAAACCATCAAGGAACTGCTGCCTTTTGTCTGGCAGTTCAAATGGCGTGTTTTGGCGGCGTTGTCCTGCCTGGTTGCAGCCAAGGTCGCCAGCGTGTTGCTGCCGCTATATCTGAAAGATGTCGTCGATAAACTGAGCGTCCCCGCCACCTTGTTGGTCTTGCCCGTGGCGGCACTGCTGGGTTATGGGTTTGCACGCCTTGCCAGCTCGGTGTTCGGGGAACTGCGCGACGCGCTGTTTGCGCGCGTGACCCAGGGCTCCATAAGGCGTATCGCCACGCGATTATTCCAGCATCTGTTTACGCTGTCGCTGCGATTTCACATGCAGCGCCAGACCGGCGGCCTTAGCCGGGACATAGAGCGCGGCACCAAGGGCATCGGATTCCTGCTGAACTTTACGGTGTTCAATATCCTTCCCACCTTGCTGGAAATCGGCATGGTGGCCGGCATCCTGCTGTGGCGCTACGACTGGCCATTTGCCGTGGTCACGCTGAGCACGATAGCGGCGTACATCATCTTCACGCTGGTCGTTACCGAAAAGCGCATGGTGTACCGGCGCAGCATGAACGACCTGGACAGCAAGGCCAACAGCAAGGCCATCGATGCGCTGCTCAATTACGAGACGGTGAAGTACTTTGGCAACGAAGGCTACGAACTCGATCGTTATGACCGGAATTTGGGGCGATGGGTGGATTCCGCCGTCAAGAATCAGGTGTCGTTGAATTTCCTGAACATGGGGCAGGGCGCCATCATTACCGTGGGCATTACGCTGCTGTTATGGTTGTCGGCTGATGGCGTCGTCGCGGGGACCATGTCGGTGGGGGACGTGGTGTTGGTGTCCGCTTATCTGACCCAGCTGTATGCGCCATTGAATTTCCTGGGCTTCGTCTATCGGGAGATCAAGCACGCCCTGGCCGATATGGAGCGCATGTTCGGGCTGATGGCGCAAGGGCAGGAGGTGGCGGATGAAGCCGGTGCGCGCAATCTCAAGGCCGCGCAAGCGAGTGTGGAATTTCAGGGTGTGGATTTTTCCTACGAGTCCAACCGGCAGATCTTGTTTGACGTGGATTTCACCATCCCTGCGGGCAAGACGCTTGCCGTCGTAGGCGCGTCAGGCGCAGGCAAGTCCACATTGTCGCGCTTGCTGTTTCGCTTCTATGATGTGAGCGCGGGCGCCATCAAAATAAACGGCATGGATATACGTCACCTGACACAAACCAGTTTGCGTCAGCACATAGGCATTGTTCCTCAGGATACGGTGCTGTTCAATGACAGCATCCTGTAC
>JAEWEH010000278.1 GCA_023389535.1 Pseudomonadota bacterium | reverse complement strand
AATCGAAGATGGTTACGTCGTCTTTGGATTGGCGGCCGGGTGAGCGTCCGGCGAGCACATCACAGAGCGCCGTCACGGGGAAGTCGCGCGGGAGCTGCTGGATTTCCCCCTCCACGCGGGTTTGCGGTTCAAACTGGACGAAGGTCCGGCCTTTGCGGAACACCAGCGGATCCAGTTCCGTCTTGCCCGGGCTGTCGCCTCCGATCGCATTCAAATGCATGCCGGGCTCGACGAGCGCAGCATCGAACACACGCGCCTGCGACCTGTCAGCGGTTGCTGTGGTCACGATATCGGCGCCCTGCAGAGCTTGCGCCGCCGACCTGCATAGGTCGATGTCCAGGCAGCTATCGTCCAGGCCCGCTGCTCGCAGATTCTGCTGCAGTCTTTCAGGGGCTGCCACGTCCTTATCGTATAGGCGCACACGGCGGATCCCCATCAGATAATAAAAGGCCAAGGTCTGAAATTCCCCTTGCGCGCCGCAGCCAATCAGGGCCATACAGCGGCTGTCGGACCGGGCCAGGGCTCGAGCCACCATCGCTGAAGTCGCCGCTGTGCGCAAGGCCGTGATGAACGTGAGCTCGCTGAGCAAGCGCACGAACCCGGTATCGGTATCCGCAAGAACGCCAAAGGCCATGACGGTCGGCAAACCGCGCCGCGTGTTGCCCGGATGGCCGTTCACATATTTGAAGCTGTAATGCGACGCGTCGGCGATCGGCATCAACTCGATCACGCCGTCACGCGTATACATGGCAAGGCGCGCTGCCATGTCGAACTCGTCCCATCGCAGATAGTCTTGTCGGATCATTTCGGCCATTTCCGACAGGCAATCCCGCACACCGAGTTCCCGAATAATATGGATTACTTCCTGCGAGTCGAGGAATAGGGTCTGTAGGCCGGGCGGCTTAGTGCTGTAGCTGTTCATGATGGGCCTCCTGCCGATCCGACACAGCGTCTTGACGCCATGGAACTGGCGCATGCTCATGTCCTCACATTACTCGGCTACACGCCCGATGGCAAGCCATGCTGCTCGTCTTTGAGGCGATAACCCGTCGGCAGCACAAGCCGGCAACTGCCAGTAATCCGTGCGACGCGGTACGCTATCGCAGGCCTGTTGCGCTTTTGCCAGACGCAAAAAAGGCCAGGGCGATGCCTGGCCTTTGCATACTGGTGGAGACGAGGAGGATCGAACTCCCGACCTTCGCATTGCGAACGCGACGCTCTCCCAGCTGAGCTACGTCCCCGAAAGAGCGCTATTTTAGCAAATTCTGAACGCTTGTATTGGGGTGAAACCGGGGTAAGTCGCGTCTCGATGCCGCGCGCCGCTCACGACCCCGGCGCTGCGTAGGTGAGCCGGCCATGCTCGATGCGCGCTGGCCCCGTCATGGGGTGCGGTGCGGCATGCTGCCCGTCCATGATGTGCAGGACGGTGATGCCTCGCACGCATAAGGCGTCGGCAATCATGGATCGATGGCATCGCCACCAGACCGCCTCGGCGCACATCAGTACCGTCCGCGCCTGGCTGGCATAGTCCAGGAGCTGATCCAGGCCCTGCTTGAATGCTGGCGTGGACATGTAATCGGCATACCCGCGAAACGATGCATTGCGCCAGACCGTGTTGGGTGAATCCGCCGCGGCCTTACGCCTGCCGCCCAAGTCCGCGATCCAGTGGTAGGCGAGGCCTCGCTCGAGCAGGGATCGCTGCAATGCCTCCTGCCCGTACTGCGGGTAGGCCCGGGACCCGGGGTGGCGGCGCACGTCCACCACAGCTTCCAATTCGTACGTGGACAGTATGTCGATGAACGTTTCAATGCTGTGGGTCGAGTGCCCTATGGTCCAGATGGTGTCCGTTTCAGGCACGGCCAGCGTGGCGGAATCGTTGACGGCCATAATCAGCGTAGCTTGTGCAGCGCCGAGCCTTTATGCATGGCGACATGGTCAGTCTTATCGCTTTTGATTTCGTACTGGGGCTCGTCCGGGCTGGCATGCCGGGTATGGCCTTTATAGTCGGTATCTTGCGTATGGACCTTGATGATCTTCCCGCTGACGTGGCCAGCCTCGGAATTCCAGCTGACATGATCGCCTACTTTGAATATGGCCGTCATATCGGACCTCCTGTTTCGATTGGGGGCGCCGGCCCCCAGTGCACGCTCTCTGCCCGCAGGCCGCGAAGCTGCGCCAAGCAAGGCCCGTGCCGGCGCTCTGGCGCCATCGCCCTGAACCGATCCATGGATATAATGACAGGCTAGCTAGCCCGTTCATACCCAAGGCCTTATACCACTCATGACAACGATACTCGAAGACGTTCCCGTCGGCCAGAAGGTCGGCATCGCTTTTTCCGGCGGCCTGGATACCAGTGCCGCCTTGCTCTGGATGCGCAATAAGGGCGCCATCCCCTATGCGTACACGGCCAACCTGGGGCAGCCGGACGAAGCGGATTACGACGCCATTCCACGCCGTGCAAAAGAGTACGGCGCCAAGGAAGCCAGGCTGATCGATTGCCGGCCGCAACTGGTTGCCGAAGGAATTGCCGCCCTGCAGTGCGGCGCCTTCCATATTTCCACCGCGGGCGTGACGTATTTCAATACCACGCCGATAGGGCGCGCCGTGACGGGCACCATGCTGGTCGCCGCCATGAAGGAAGACGACGTCAATATCTGGGGCGACGGCAGCACCTTTAAGGGCAATGACATCGAGCGTTTCTACCGCTACGGTCTGCTGACCAACCCCCAACTGAAGATATACAAGCCGTGGCTGGATCAGGCGTTCATCGACGAGTTGGGCGGCCGCGCCGAAATGTCGGAATACATGCAGCAGGCGGGTTTCGACTACAAGATGTCCGCCGAGAAAGCCTATTCGACCGACTCCAACATGCTGGGCGCCACGCACGAGGCCAAAGACCTGGAACATCTGAATTCAGGCATCAAGATCGTTCAGCCCATCATGGGCGTGGCGTTCTGGCGGGACGATGTCCAGGTCAAGGCCGAGGAAGTCACGGTCCGTTTTGAAGAAGGGCGTCCCGTGGCGCTCAATGGCGTGGAATATGCCGACAGTGTGGAGTTGATGCTGGAAGCCAACCGCATAGGCGGACGGCATGGGCTGGGCATGAGCGACCAGATTGAAAACCGCATCATCGAGGCCAAGAGCCGCGGCATCTACGAAGCGCCGGGACTGGCGCTCTTGTACATTGCCTACGAACGCCTGGTCAGTGGCATCCACAACGAAGACACCATCGAGCAATACCGCATGAACGGGCTGAAATTGGGCCGCCTGCTGTATCAGGGCCGCTGGTTCGATCCGCAGGCCATCATGCTGCGCGAGACGGCGCAGCGCTGGGTGGCGGCAGCGGTTTCCGGCGAAGTCGTGATTGAACTGCGCCGCGGCAACGATTATTCCATCCTGGACACGCGCTCCGCCAACCTGACCTACAAGCCCGAGCGTCTGACCATGGAAAAGGGCGAATCCACGTTTTCTCCGCGCGACCGTATCGGCCAGCTGACGATGCGCAACCTGGATATCGTGGACACCCGCGAGAAGCTCTTTACCTACGCTCAGGCGGGCTTGCTGGCGTCGTCCGGCGGTGCGGCACTGCCTCAATTGAAAGGCAAAGACGACAAATAGCAGATGAAATAAGGCGTTCTGTCGCTAGAAAAAACGGGGCTCAGTGCGAACTGGCCCCTTTTCTTATCCGCAGTGCGCTGGTGACGCGTTCCGGCTCAACGTCGTACGCCGGCGAGAAGCTGTCGATGGAGCGCGTCGAGGACGCCGCCTTCGGCCCCGGCGACCGCATCGGTCAGCTCACCATGCGCAACCTCGACATCGCCGACTCGCGCAGCCGCCTCGAGCAGTACGCGCACCTCGGCATCGTCGGCGGCTCGACCGCGGCCCTGGTGGGCGACCTGGCCGAGGGCGAGGCCGC
>JAEWEH010000266.1 GCA_023389535.1 Pseudomonadota bacterium | reverse complement strand
GCGCCCGTCCCGGTCCGCTGGCCGGGGTGGAAGCCGCGTTACGGCATATGGCAACGCCGTGGCTGCTCGTGATGCCGGTGGATGTTTGCGCCGCACCAGCCGATATGGTCCAGCGTCTGTCACAGGCCGTCGTCGACACTGGCGCAATGATGGCTTATGCCTGTGCGCGCGACAGCGTCGCCGGGCAAGTCCTTGAACCGGCCCATGCCGGCGGCGGCCAGGCATGCCAGCCGCATCCCTTGTGCATGCTGGCGCATGTCAGCCTTGCCGGCGACCTGCGCCGGTATTTATTGGACGGGGGCCGGAAAGTGCAGCAATGGCAACAGCGCGCAGGCGCCGCCGCCGTAGTCTTCGATGGCGGGGAAAGTGTTTTCTTTAATATCAACACCCCCGAAGACCTGGCTCAGGCGAGCCAGTACTGCAAGTCGTAGTAGCCGACGACAGCGCCATCATCGACGGTGGTGTTGGCCGGGATGCGGGCCAGACCGCTCGCCCAGGGCAAGGAACTGATGATGCCGGAACCTTGCTGCGCATAAGGCGTGAGGCGTGGCAAATCCTGTGCATCGTATTCCGCCTGAACGCGCAGGAATTCTTCGCGGGTTTCATGGAAGGGGCGCTGCGTGGCCAAGCGCCCGTATTGCACCGCCGGCATGGTCTGTGTGCGCCCCTGCATGGAGCGGATCAGCGGCGTGACCAGCAGGGTGAAGACGGCAAAGGCGGAAACCGGGTTGCCGGGCAGGCAGACAATGGGTTTGCCGCCTGCATGGGCCAAAGCCACCGGCTTGCCGGGCTTCATGCTGACCCGCCATAAGTCCATGGCGCCGCCCAGTGCCTCGATGGTCGGTTTGACCAGATCCTTTTCGCCCACCGATACGCCGCCCACGGTCATGACCAGGTCGCAATCACGCAGCAACTGCTTGAATGCATCCTGCAGCGATTCGGGCGTATCCAGCGCATGCAGCACATGGACGACGTCCGCGCCCATATTGCCAGCCAGCGCCGCCAGCATGCTGCCATTCGAGTTATAGATGTGTTCGGCCGCGCGTGGCTGGCCGGGCTGGACGAGTTCGTCGCCCGTGGTGAGTATGCCGACCTTCAGGCGCGGATAAACGGAAATTTCGGCGTAGCCCTGTGAAGCCAGGATGGCGATCTGTGCAGGGCCAAGCACCGTGCCCTTGGCCAGCAACTGGCCGCTTTCGCGGACGTCCTCGCCGCGCCGCCGGATATGGTTGCCCAGGTTGGGTGCGCGCTGGATTTCGAAACCTTCGTCTGTTTCGTTGCCGTCTTCCTGCATGACGACGGTGTCGGCGCCTTCGGGCAGGATGCTGCCCGTGAATATGCGTATGGTGTGACCCGCGCGCAGCGGTTCCGGCTGCTGGCCCGCATAGCAGCGCTGCTGCACCGGCAGGCGTTTGCCGGGGGCGTAATCGGCGAGGCGGATGGCATAACCGTCCATCGCGCTATTGTCGGCGGGGGGCAGGTCCAGCGTGGCGAACAAGGTCTGGGCCAGCACCCGGCTGTGGGCTTGCTGCAATGGACAAGTTTCGGAGATGCTGGGCGGTGTCCCGGCCGCGGCAAGGCGCGATTGGGCGGTATTGAAATCAAGCATGCTTGTAATGACTGGCGAAGTTGCAAGGAGGGTGGGTGCTGTCCAATTGTTCGCGGATAAGCCCTTCCCATGCGGTTTTGCAGGCCCCTGTGGATCCGGGCATGCAAAATATCAGCGTGTTATTGGCGGCGCCGGCAAAGGCGTCGGACTGCAGGCCCGAGCTGCCGATTTCCTGAAACGACAAATGGCGGAAAAATTCGCCAAAGCCGGAAATCGTCTGGTCGAGCAAGGGGGATATCGCTGCGACTGTGGATTTTTTATGGGTAAAGCCGGTGCCGCCATTCGTCAGGATGACCTGTATGGAGTCGTCGGCGATCCAGTCGCTGATCACCTTGCGTATCTGGTACAGATTGCCGCTGCTGATGGCGCGCTGGTCGCAATGGTGGCCCGCGGCCTGCAGGCTCTGAACAAGATAGTCACCCGAGCTGTCGTTGTCGGCGTTGCGAGTATCGGAAATGGTCAGTACGGCACAGCGTAAGGCGATGGGCGGTTTGTTGGTATCTGCTTTGCTCATGGTCGTTCTTTGCTGCCGTCTTGTGTGGTCGAAGCGTGTTCCCATTGCCGGGTTTTATCGGCGTCGGCATCGCGCTGCTGAACCCAGAAGCGTTCCCCGGAAGCCAGGGTTTCGCGTTTCCAGAAGGGCGCGCGGGTCTTCAGTGCGTCGATGATGTATTCGCAAGCCTGGAACGCATCGCCGCGATGGGCGCTGGCCGCGGCCACGAAAACGATCTGCTCGCTGTTGTGCAATTCGCCCACGCGGTGCACGACCAGGCATTCCTGGACCTGCCAGCGGGCCTGCGCCGTGACGCAGAGCGATTCGATTTCGCGTTCGCACATGCCCGGATAATGTTCCAGGAACAGTGTTGCGGTAGCGGCATTTTCGGCGTAATCGCGCACATAGCCCGTAAAGGTGACGATGGCCCCGGCGCTGCCGGCCGTACGTTCGCGCAAGCCAGCCAGCAATGCGGCGACGTCGAAATCTTCGTGCTGGACAATGACCATGCTAGCCCCCGGTTACGGGCTCGAACACGGCAACTTCGTCGCCGGGGTTGATCAGTGCATCGGGCGCGACGTGGTACTGGTTCACCGCCAGTTTCAGGCGGCCCGCAGGTTCCAGCTGCGGGTAGCGCCGGACAAGGGCGGCCAGCCAATCTGTGCCGCGCATCGGCTGGTCCAGCGGCCAGTCCTCTTCGCGCCGTTGTGTCAGTTCGGCAACTTGCGCGAAATACAGAACCTTAATCGTTGCGCCATTCGCCACTTTTACCTCCTGATTTGTAGCGTAGCCTGATGTCTTCCAGGACGATGCCTTTGTCGGCCGCCTTGCACATATCGTAAATGGTCAATGCTGCAACGCTGCATGCTGTCATGGCTTCCATTTCGACGCCGGTTTTATAGTCGCTGCGGCAGGTCGCGCGAACCGTTATGCTGTGGCTTGCGTCGTCCGGCATGAATTCTATGCCGGCAAAACTAAGTGGCAGGCTGTGGCAAAGCGGAATCAGTTCGGCGCAGCGTTTCGCGGCCATGACGCCGGCGATCCGGGCCGTGTTCAGCACTTCGCCCTTGGCGTTGGCGCTGGCGGACAGCAGCCGGTAAGCGGCCGGGGTCATGCGCACCCGCCCCTCGGCGATGGCGCAGCGCTGCGTGTTGGACTTGGCGCTGACGTCCACCATATTGGCCTGCCCGCTTTCGTCCAGATGGGTAAGCACGGCTTCGTTGTTGGAATGGGTCATTGCATCAAAAGCTTAGTAAGGATAATGACCCTATCATATACGCAATTGCATCGAATCATGAGCAGCGGCAACATCCTGCTCGTCGTATGATAGACCCTTTACGGCAGGCGCCGCTGCGGCGCCTTTTTACAATCCTTGCTTCCACACGGAGAGCGCTATGTCTATTCAAGTCGGTGATCGCGTGCCAGACGGCACCCTGGGCGAATTCATAGAAACGGCCACAGAAACCTGCGCCGTCGGGCCCAATAATTTCCAGGTCGCCGATATGCTGCGCGGCAAGAAAATCGCACTGTTCGCCGTGCCGGGCGCCTTCACTCCCACATGTTCGGCCAAGCATCTGCCCGGGTATCTGGAGCTGCACGATCAGCTAAAGGCCAAGGGCGTGGACGAAATCTGGTGTGTGTCCGTGAACGATCCTTTCGTCATGGGCGCCTGGGGCCGGGATCAGGGGGTGGCGGGCCGTGTGCGCATGCTCGCTGACGGCAGTGCGGCCTGGACCTCCAAACTGGGCCTGGAACTGGATCTGGCCGCACGCGGCATGGGCACGCGATCGCAGCGTTATTCGGCGCTGATCGACGATGGCGTGGTCAAGCAACTGAACGTAGAAAAAGCCGGGCAGTTCGAAGTCAGCGACGCGCGCACATTACTATCGCAATTGGGTTAACGCTACAGGAGAATAGTTTCCGATGCCCGCCATCGTGCAGACAATCGCCGCTTTTTTTTCGCTTTACCTGGCTACGTTGCTGCTGTTGGTGGGGTCGGGCCTGTTCAATACCTATATGGGCTTGCGCCTCACCGCGCAATCCGTATCGGAACTCTGGGTCGGCGGACTGATCGCCGTGTACTACCTGGGCCTGGTTTTTGGCGCACGCATAGGCCACAAGATCATTATCCAGGTAGGCCACATACGGGCTTACTCCGCTACGGCCGCCATCGTCACCATCACGGTGCTGGTGCTGGCGCTGGTGGATAACCTGTGGGCCTGGCTGGGTTTCCGCTTCATTGCCGGCATTGCCATGGTCACGCAATTCATGGTGCTGGAAAGCTGGTTGAACGAGCAGACCGAGAACCACCAGCGTGGCCGGGTATTTGCTTTTTACATGGTGTGTTCCAGCATGGGCACGGTGCTGGGCCAGCTGTCGCTCACACTGTTTCCCACCCTGAACTATCAGCCTTTGATTTTTGCAGGCATCTGCTCGGCCCTGTGCTTGCTGCCCATCGCGCTGACCCGGCGCCTGCACCCGGCGCTGCAGGTTCCGGCGCCCATACAGGTCAAGTACTACATGGCCAGGGTGCCCCTGTCGCTGACGGTACTGTTCATCGCCGGCCTGCTTACCGGCGCTTTCTATGGCCTGGCGCCGGTGTATGCGCTCAAGCAGGGCCTGTCCAACAGCCAGGTCGCCGTCTTCCTGGCCGCTTCCGTCGCGACCGGCCTGTTGGCACAGTGGCCGCTGGGCTGGCTGGCAGACCGTATCAACCGCGTCGGCCTGATACGGGTCAACGCTTTCGTGCTCTTTCTGCTGGCCATTCCTTTATGGGGCTGGTGGGTCTTCCCGTTCTGGGCGCTGCTGGCGTTTTCCTGTGCTTTCGGCGCATTGCAGTTCACGCTTTATCCGTTGGGGGCGGCCTTTGCCAACGATAACGTCGACCAGGAGCGGCGCGTGGGTTTGAGCGCCATCTTGTACATGGTCTATGGCCTGGGCGCCTGCGTGGGCCCGCTGGTGGCAGGCATGATGATGCGCCAAGTGGATGCCAGCATGTATTTTGTCTTCATCTCCATTTGTGCAACCGTGTTGGTGGCCGTGATCCGCCCGCAACGCGTCACTGGGGCACATCTCAGCCCGGATGCCCCCACACATTTTGTGCCGATGTCCGATAGCCTGCAAAGTTCCAACGTCGTCATTGCGCTGGACCCTCGCGTCGATATCGAAAGCGATGTGTCGCACGAGCCGGTCGAAGAAGAAGCCGCGCCTGCGCCCTCCGATCCGGAAGCCGGCGCCACCATGCAGCCCGACATCGATTCCGGGGGCAGGGCGGCGCAGCCCGGTTTCGCGGCCGCCGGAATGCCGAGCGCGGCGGTTCAGGAACCCGGCGTTATGCCGCTATCTGGGGATTCACCGGGGAATCAGCACGATGATGGCGGTAATGGCCAGCGCTACCCCCAAGGCATTGATCCACGATAGCTTTTCCTTGAAGAAGCCGGCGCCGACCAGGGTGCCCAGCGAAATCACGCCTATGTTCATCGCCGAGAACACCAGCGTCGGGTTCTGCGGAAAGACCTGGTGGGCGCGAATGTAAAAATAGATGTTGCTGAAGTTCAGCAGGCCCAAGACGATGCCGGCCACGACATTGCGCTGCGTCCATTGACTACGTCGGACAATCAGATAGGCGAAGATCAGCACGCCGGCCAGCACGAAAGACACCAGCAGGCTGCTGGAAAAGGCCGCGCCGCTCTTGGCCATCTGCTTGAACAGAATATCGATGGTGCCGTAGCCCACCCATACCGACAGCAACATCAGAACGGCTTTGCCGGTCTCGCCCGAGCCCGCCTGTGCACGTGGCCGCAGCAGCAAGCAGATCAAGGCAGTCAGGGCGATGCCAATGCCGGCCAGCTTGCTGCCCGACAGCGCTTCGCCAAACAGCACGAAGGACGCGATCAGCGGAATGAACAGCGACAGCCTTTGCGCGGCGTCGCTGAGCACAATGCCGGCATGCCGCACGGCGCCCGCCATGGCAAGGAATATGGTGGGCAGCAGGATCCCCAGCGCAATCAATACCCACCACGGTGTGGACGGGCTCATGAGCGTGGAAGGATGCGGCTGCAGCAGCAGCGCGCACAGGCCCGCCGCCACGACATAGTTCACCGCGATCGCCTGGTCTATGGCAATGTTTTGCCGCCGGGCGATTTTGAGCAGCACGGACACCGCCACGCTGCAGGCGATGCTGATGATAAGTGTGTACATGATCGAAAGGTGTAGGCGAGTTGGTTATTCCATATCCGCGCTGGCGCAAGACTGCAGCGCTGCGGCTTCTGATTGCGCAGATTCGGCCGACGACAAACCCAGGCGAGCCAGCAATTGCCTGTCGCGTTCAAGCTGGGGATTGGCCGTAGTCAGCAATTGGTCGCCGTAGAAGATGGAGTTGGCGCCGGCCATGAAGCACAGCGCCTGCAGGGCGTCATCCATTTGCTCGCGTCCGGCCGACAGACGAACCACCGCCTTGGGCATGGTGATACGAGCGACCGCGATCGTGCGCACGAATTCGAAGGGATCGATATCGTCCGCCTGGTCCAAGGGTGTACCGGCGACCTTGACGAGATTGTTGACGGGCACGGATTCGGGCGGCGGCGACATATTGGCCAGCTGTCCGATCAATCCGGCGCGGTCCGCGCGCGATTCCCCCATGCCAACGATGCCGCCGCAGCACACATTGAGCCCTGCGCCGCGCACGCGTTCCAGGGTGTCGAGCCTGTCCTGGTAGACCCGCGTGGAGATGATCCGGTCGTAGAACTCGGGCGAGGTGTCGAGGTTATGGTTGTAATAGTCCAGGCCGGCATCGCGCAATTGTTCGGCCTGGCCGTCCTTCAGCATCCCAAGGGTGACACAGGTTTCAAGGCCCATTGCCTTCACTTCGGCAACCATTTCAGCTACTGCGTCGACCTGGCGAGCGGTGGGCGAGCGCCATGCCGCGCCCATGCAAAAGCGCTGGGCGCCGCTGTCCTTGGCCTTTTGGGCGGCAGCCAGCACCTCGTTCAGCGGCATCAAGGCCTCGCTTTTCAAGCCGGTATCATGGCGGGATGATTGCGGGCAATAGGCGCAGTCCTCCGGACACGCGCCGGTCTTGATCGACAGCAGGCTGGAGAACTGGACGGTGTTGGCTTCGTGATGAAGGCGGTGTTCACTCTGCGCTTTCAGAAGCAAATCGAGCAGCGGCAATTCATAGAGCTCCAGGATGGACTGGATAGTCCAGCGTTGGCTTATTGCTTCCGCGTTGCCGGATGGCAGCCGGCGCAATTCAATCGTTTCGGTCATGCAGGTCTTTCTTGGTGGTAACGTAAGGCGGGATCAGAAAACCCCTGTGCCTTGTAGTGAAGCGCCATGGTAGGTGTGCGGGAACCGGCCGGCAAGTCCGTAAATTCGCTCTTTGTCGTGAAAATATCACCTAAATTCTTGCAATCTTCATCATCTTGCTCTATTGGCTTGCTGTTAGCGATGCAAGTGCCGTGATTTGTGAACGACGATTAATTTGTATTTGCTTGTAACTGTGGGGTCGCTTGTAGAGGTCGGACAGCTCTTAGCCTTCCGACCAGACCAGCTTTGGCATCGCGTCAGCGTTGATGTAGACGAAGGCCAGTTGCCCGAACCGGGCTGCAAGAGATCGCGCTAGCGTCAAACTCGCGCCCGCGATGGCCACCGTGGGCTCGACAGGTTCACCGCCGTCAGGCGCGCTATTGTGGCCCGGCATGCAAGGAAATCCCGAATCTTGCGCCCATTGCCACAAGGCCAGCTGTGCGCGGGCGTTGGCCGCGGCATCTTGTTTGTGCGCGGCAGGGTTGTAGGCGGTGATCAATGCCAGCGAGGTCCAATTCCTGGCGGCCATCAGTCCGGCCAGCGGGGCGCTGTACCGCCCTATGGCGAGCGCAATATCGCCGTGGGGCGCGTGCAGGGTATATTGGGCCGCCAAAAAGGCTGCTTCTAGCTTGGGGTCGTGCTTAGTCGACATGGCTGCCGCGTCCGGCCGCCATCTGGCAGCTTGCGCGCAGGGCTTGCGCGAAACGTCTGACTGCCTCGCGCGAGCGCCCTTCGGACCGTGTGAACAGAGCGATGGGTGGCAGCGTCCATTCCAGAGAGTAAGGCACGATCGCCACGCCAGCAACGCGCGCAAGCTCTTCGGCGATATCCGCCGGGACGATCGAGACACAGCGGTCGCTGACCGCAATGATTTCCCCGATCAGCTTGGCTGAAAGGCTTTCGATGGTCGGCAAGGGCGGCGCCAACCCGGCCTGCAGGAACAGATTGATCACCTGGTTGCGTATTGTGGTGTGGCGCGGGCCCAGTATCCAGTCCATGTCGCGCAGCATCGGCCAGTCCAGGCGCCCGCGAGCCAGGCGGGCGGTCAGGCGGCGGCTGGCGATCAGGCGGGGCGGTTGATGATAGAGCGCTTCATGCTGCACGCCGGCCATGTCTACGGTCGCGACGGCGCGGCCGATCAGCAAGTCCAGCGTATGGTCCTGGAGCCGCGGCAGTAGCTGGGCGCTGGTGCCATCATGCAGGGTGATCGTCAATGATTTCGCATCCTGGGTGGCAAGCTGCATGGCTTGTGACAGCAATTGCCCGGAAACGAAAGGCGTTACACCGACATTCAGATGGCCTTCGCGGCCGGCGGCCACTGCCTCCATATCCTGTGTCAGCGAGCCTAAATCTTTAAGCATGGCGCGGGCGCGGTCCAGCACGACTGCGCCTTGTTCTGTCACGGTCATGCCTCGCGCGGTTCGGTCGAACAGCCGGGTGCCGAACATTTCTTCCAGTTCGGCCAAGGCGTGCGTCACGGCGGGTTGGCTGGTGGACATATATTCGGCCACTCGCGTCAAAGAGCCTTGTTCCTGTATTTGGAGCAATAGGGCAAGATGGCGCACCTTCAGCCGGTTAACGAGCTTTAAAGAGATAGCATCGGGCGAAAAAACGTCCACGGAGAGTCCAGGTATAAGCTGCAGCTAATATCTCCATGTTAATTGAAAATAATTTCCTCATGTATAGTCCCTATACTAGTCATAGAGATACGGCTACGGCGATTTGCCAAGGGGGCATGCCGCGTTGCCGCTTATATGGTGAGGAAAGAATGAATACGGCAGACCGCCAGGCAGCCCTGGATTACCACGAATTCCCGGTTCCCGGGAAAATTTCCGTCACGGCGTCCAAGCCGCTGGTTACCCAGCGCGACCTGGGCCTGGCCTACACGCCCGGTGTGGCGGCGGCGTGCGAGGAAATCGTGGCCGACGAGCGCAACGCTTTTCGCTACACGGGCCGGGGCAATCTGGTGGGGGTGATCACCAACGGCACGGCGGTGCTGGGCCTGGGCAACATTGGCGCGC
>JAEWEH010000260.1 GCA_023389535.1 Pseudomonadota bacterium | reverse complement strand
CGGCACGTGTGGCGGCAGGGCCCGGCTGTCCGAAGACGGAAGGATATGGCCTTCGAGCACGATTTCAGCGTAGGCCGGCACGGACAAATCGCTGCCCAGCGCTTTGGAAACCTCGGTGCGCGAGCCGCGCAGCAGGCCGGCGAATTGATATTCGGATAGGCTGTCGGGTACGGGCGTGACGGCGCCCAGTATCGTGGCTGGGTCGGCGCCCAGGGCCACGGCGATGGGGAAGGGGCGGCCGGGGTGCGCCAGCGAATGATCGCGAAAATCCAGAGCGCCACCACGGTGCGACAGCCAGCGCATGATGAGCTTGTTGCGGCCCAGCAGTTGCTGCCGATAGATGCCCAGATTCTGCCGCTTCGCGTTGGGACCGCGGGTAATCACCAGCCCCCAGGTCAGCAGCGGCGCCACGTCCCCGGGCCAGCAGCGCTGCAAGGGGATGGCGTCAAGGTCGACGTCCGCGCCTTCCAGTACGACTTCCTGGCAGGGAGGGTTCTTGACGGTCTTGGGGCTCATGTCCCACAAGGCCGATTTGAGCATGTTGACGGTGGCCAAGGCATCGCGCAGGCCGCGCGGCGCTTCGGGTTCACGCAGCGACGCCAGCAGTTCCCCGGTCAGACGCAAGGCGCCGATGTCGTCGGCCCCCATGCCCCAGGCAACCCGCTTGGGCGTGCCGAATAGATTGGTCAGCACGGGCATGCCTGCCGGCGCGGCGCCATGGGTGGGATGTTCGAACAGCAGGGCGGGGCCCTCAGCGCGTAATACGCGGTCGCTGATCTCGGTCATTTCCAGATCGGTGGACACAGGATGCGCCACGCGCTTCAGCTCGCCCGCTTTTTCGAGCTGGCCGATGAAGTCTCTTAAGTCACGATATTTCACAGAATCACGCCGGGTAGCTTACATTTTTCCGAAGTGCAAGGTTAACATCGTCTGTCTGTATTTATTGAGGAAGGGCACTATGGCGGCAATCGCCTCCGATAGCCTGCTGGGGCGCTCCCTGCGCGGCGCGGTTCACCAAGTGGGTGAATTCGTGCATGTCTGCGCCATTTACCTGGGCATCGCCGTGTTGGTTACCGTGGTGCTCAGCGTTGCGCTGCCTTCGCTGCGTCAGCAGGCATTGCGTGCCCATGAAGCACTGCTGGTTGCCTTGCGTCCGGCTGGCTACAACCCGGATATGTACGCGATGTTCGGCGGCGACGGCGTTTGGCCCGGAGGCCGTGCGGATTCGGACTCGACCGTCGTGGTGCCCGGCGAAGATGCGCGTGCCGACGCCACCGCAGAGCGGTCCTCGGGTCAGGCGGCGGCCGCGCAGCTGAGCTTCAATAATGCCCTCAAGGCTTCGATGTCCGGACGCCATGTGGCCGCCTTGACCAGCACACAGTCGCAGGCCCTGCGCAGCTATATTGCGCGCAAGTACCGGATCGCGCACACGGTGGCGGGCGCCCTGGTCAACACCGCCTTTGTCGTCGGGGCTGAAAGAAAGCTCGATCCGCAGTTGCTCCTGGCGGTCATTGCCATCGAATCGCGCTACAACCCCTATGCCGAAAGCCACGTGGGCGCGCAGGGACTGATGCAGGTGATGACGTCCGTGCACAAGGAAAAATTCGACGCCTTCAGCGAAGGGCCGATCGCCGCGCTGAACCCCATTGCCAATATACGGGTGGGGGCGCAGATCCTGCATGATTGCATCCGGCGCCGTGGTTCGGTGGAAGGCGGGCTGGCCTGTTATGTGGGGGCTACCGGACCCAGCGATGGCGGCTACGGAGCAAAAGTGATCGCCGAGTGGCGCCGTATCGCGCTGGCATCGGGCATCCCGGTCAGCCGGTAGGCGCGGGCGCTGCGGTACTTGCCGCAACGCCCCGTGGCCTGCCGCCAGTTCCTAGCCTGCGAGGAAGCGTTCCATGCGGCTGACTGCCTCTTCCAGGCGATCCAGCCCCGTGGCATAAGAAAAGCGCATGGTATAGGGCGCATGCGCCGGCCCGAAGTCGCGGCCGGGTACCGCCGCAACGCCCGCCTCGTACAGCAGCCGGTGCGAAAAATCATCGCTGTCCTGGCTGTGGGCGCGGATATCGGCGTAAATATAAAAGGCGCCATCCGGTGCGACCGGCACATGCAGCCCCAAGCGCTGGAATTGCGGCAGCAGGTAGTCCAGGCGTTGCTTGAACGACAGGCGCCGGTTTTCATAGATGCGCATGACCTCGGGTTCGAAGCAGGTCAAGGCGGCATGCTGGGCCAGCGAAGGCGCGCAAATGGCCAGGCTGGCCGCCAGCTTTTCTATGGGCGCCACCAGGTGCGGCGGCACGATCAACCAGCCCAGGCGCCAGCCGGTCATGTGGAAGTACTTCGAGAAACTATTGATGATGACGATGTTGTCATCCAGCGTCAGTGCGCTTTGCGGCGCGTCACCGTAGTAAAGCCCCAGGTAGATTTCATCCATGATGATGAAGCCGTCGCGCTGCTTGACTTCAGCGATCAGGGCCTGCAGGTCGTCGCGCGCGATGGTGGTGCCGGTCGGGTTGCTGGGCGAGGCGATCAGCACGCCGCGGGTGGCGGCAGTCCAGTGGTTGCGGATATCCGCGGCGCTAAGCTGGAAACGCTGTTCCGGTGTGCTGGGGATCAGCCGCGGCACGCCGCCGGCGCCGGTGATGAAATTCTGGTTGGCGGGATAGGAAGGGTCCGGCATCAGCACTTCATCGCCCGGATTGATCAGCGCCATGCTCGCCAGCAGCAGCGCCCCGGAAGCACCGGAGGTGACGATGACGCGGCTGGGATCGACCTGGGCCCCGAACTGGCCATAGTAGTCGGCGATTGCCGCGCGCAAGGGGGCGATGCCGGCGGGTGGCGTGTATCCGCTCAAGCCGGCTTGGGCGGCGCGCTCCAGCGTTTCCAGCACTTGGGCGGGCGCCGTGAAGTCTGGTTCCCCGATACCCAGGCTGATGATGTCGCGGCCTTGGGCGTTCAGGGCGCTGGCTTGTTTGAAGAGCTCCACAGCGTAGAATGGCATCACTTGTTCTGTACGCTTGGCAAGACGTGGCATAAATCTGAATCTCGGGCAAAAGCACGATTGTAATGTCTGGTCCCCACAGCGTCCGCCCCGGATATCCAGTGCAAAGGGAATCATCTATGCAATCTTCTTCCCGCCGCGCCTTCCTGACAGGCCGGCGTACGCCGAAAAGCCCCTGGCAGGCCTTCTGCCAGCGTTTGCAAAACAGCGTAGCCGGCACCTTCTACGAGTTCGGCATGCGTGAAGAAATCGGCAGCGCCCGCCTGGTGCCCAAGCAAGCTTCGGACGTCCACAAGGCGCTATCGCTGTGCGCGGAATATGGTGTGCATCTGGCCCTGGATGGCGTCCCGCATGCGGGCAGGCTGGATGACCAGCATACGCTATGGGTCGATCCAGGCCGTGAACTGGGCAATTGCCAGCAGCTGGAGCCGGGCAGCCCGCGGTGGTTCGTACAGCCCGGATGTCTCTTGGGGGAATTGGAGGCAGTGGGCTTCAGCCAGTTCGCCGACCTGCCTTGCCATATCACTGTAGCGGCCTGGCTGGCCGACCGCAGCCTGTGTGATTGGGATACCGGGGCCACGCACCTGTCGGGCATTGTCCATGCTTCGGTCCTGCTTGCAGATGGGGTCCCAGTCAGTCTGGGCGCTTTCGGTACGGACAACAAGAAGCCCTTGGCCGGCGCACGACTGCAGCGGCTGATCCCTGCATTGTTCCAGCTTTCGGCCGGTGCGGACGCGGCAGTCTGCCGGCGCAAGGAACGCTGGCCGGGTCGTTACAGGCTCGATGCGCTGTCGCCGGTTGCGGGCCAGGATGTCAATCTGGCGCATCTTTTGCTGGGCCATGGCGGCGATCTGGGATGGGTGGAGTGGCTGGTGATCGACCAACATCAGGCGCGCCCGCACACAGAGCTGCCGTATGGCGACCGCTATAGTGGCGACCGGGCCGTTCAGAAAGGGGTGGCGCCCCAGGCCGGCGAACTGGACACGCGCATCAAGTCTTTGTTCGACCCGGAATACGTGTTCCCTTACCCCGGGCAGGAGCTGTAGCGCCGGGGCGACGACCGCGCAAGCACGTGCAATTCCCTCGCGCAAAAAACCGATGGCGCTATAGAATGGATGACACACACTTTACAAGATGACGCCATGGAAGAAACGCTGCGCAAAGCCGCCCTTGAATATCACGAACACGGGCGCCCCGGAAAGATCTCCGTCACCCCGACCAAACAGTTATCCAATCAGCGCGACCTGGGCCTGGCCTACACGCCCGGGGTGGCGGCGGCGTGCGAGGAAATCGTGGCCGACGAGCGCAACGCTTTTCGCTACACGGGCCGGGGCAATCTGGTGGGGGTGATCACCAACGGCACGGCGGTGCTGGGCCTGGGCAACATTGGCGCGC
>JAEWEH010000250.1 GCA_023389535.1 Pseudomonadota bacterium | reverse complement strand
ACCCACGGTCGCCCGCATAGGGACGCTGGCCGGTCGCGGCGAACGCCTTCAAGTCCATGCCCGAACAGAAAGTGCCCTGCGCCCCGGTCAGGATGCCGATGACAACGTCGTCATTGGCGTCCATGGCGTCGAAAGCGGCCGCCAGTTGCTGGGCGGTGTCGTAATTGATGGCGTTGCGGGCTTGCGGCCGATTGATCGTGATGATCTGTATACCGTCTTTTATTTCTGTGATGACCAATTCAGACATGAAGTATCCTCAAATCGCCGCGGCGCAGCGGGTTGTGTTGGTTTGGCTAAGCATTGCGCGCCCGGCGGCCCGCCGTCGCGGAACCAGTTAAAATCAGAAACTTTGCGGCTCATCGCTTTACTGGCCATCGCTCATGCTTACTTTTCAGCAAATCATTTTAACGCTTCAGCAATACTGGGACAGGCAAGGCTGCGCGCTGCTGCAGCCCTATGACATGGAAGTGGGCGCGGGCACATCGCATACCGCCACGTTTTTGCGTTCGATCGGCCCCGAACCTTGGCGCGCCGCCTACGTGCAGCCCTCGCGGCGTCCCAAAGACGGCCGCTATGGCGAAAACCCGAACCGGCTGCAGCACTATTATCAATACCAGGTCGTGCTCAAGCCCGCGCCGCCTGAAATCCTGGATCTGTACATTGGCTCGTTGCGGGCACTGGGCATAGATCCCGAGCAGCATGATATCCGCTTTGTCGAAGACGACTGGGAAAATCCCACACTGGGCGCCTGGGGGCTCGGCTGGGAGGTCTGGCTGAATGGCATGGAAGTCACTCAGTTCACCTACTTCCAGCAGGTCGGCGGCCTGGACTGCTATCCCGCCACCGGCGAAATCACGTACGGCCTGGAGCGCTTGGCCATGTATCTGCAGGGCGTGGAAAGCGTCTATGACCTGGTCTGGACTGAAGGCGCCGGCCGGCCTGTGCTGTATCGCGACGTCTTCCATCAGAACGAGGTAGAGCAATCCACCTACAATTTCGAGCATGCGTCGACGACGATGCTGTTTTCCCACTTCAATGACTACGAGGCCGAGGCGCAGCGGCTGATCGGCGTGCCGCTGGCCCTGCCCGCCTACGAAGCCACCTTGAAGGCGGCCCATACTTTTAATTTGCTGGACGCGCGCGGCGCGATCAGCGTTACGGAAAGGGCGGCCTACATCGGCCGCATCCGCAACCTGTCGCGCGCCGTGGCCCAAGCCTATTACGATTCACGCGAAAAACTCGGGTTTCCCATGCTAGCCACATCCCCCGGCACGGAGGCCGCATAATGACCGCCTCCACCCACACTCAGCCGCTGCTGATCGAACTGCTGACTGAAGAACTGCCCCCGAAAGCATTGCAAAGGCTGGGCCTGGCCTTTGCCGAAGGCATATACAAGACACTGGCCCAGCATCATCTGGTCGCGCCCGATTGCCAGACGACCGACTACTCCACCCCTCGGCGCCTGGCGGTCAGGCTCAGCGCGGTATTGGAGCAGGCCCCGGACCAGCCTTATACCGAAAAGCTCATGCCCGCCAAGATCGGCCTGACCGAAGGTGGCGCAATCAGCCCTGCGCTGGCCAAGAAGCTGGCGGCCAAAGGCCTGCAGCACTTGTCGGCGGCCGATCTCGTCCATGAATCGGACGGCAAGCAGGACTATCTGTACGCCCGCGGCGTGGCCCCCGGCATGGGCTTGCGGGACGGCCTGCAGGCGGCGCTGGACTATGCCATCGAACACCTGCCCATCCCCAAGGTCATGCGCTACCAATTGGCCGATGGCGTAACCAGCGTCAAGTTCGTCCGCCCCGCCCATCAGCTTATTGCACTCTGGGGCGCCCAGGTCATTGATGTTGGCATACTGGGCTTGACGGCCGGCCGCGACACACTGGGCCACCGCTTCATGGCGTCGACGCCCCTGGTCATCGATACGCCGGATACCTACGAAGAACAGCTGCTGAATGAAGGCAAGGTGATTGCATCATTCACCCAGCGCCGCAGCCTGATCGCCGACGAATTGGCAAAGCAGGCGCAGGCGCTCAATGCCACGCTGGGCGATGGTCCGGAAGTCGACGCATTGCTGGACGAAGTCACGGCCCTGGTCGAACACCCCACCGTCTATGTCGGCGAGTTCGAGGAACAGTTCCTAGCCGTGCCATCGGAATGCCTGATCCTGACCATGCGGCTGAACCAGAAGTATTTCCCGCTGTTCGACCCCGCTAGCGGCAAACTCAGCCATCGCTTCCTGATTGTCAGCAATATGCGGGTGGACAACCCGGTCAATATCATCGAGGGCAATCAGCGCGTCGTGCGCCCGCGTCTGGCGGATGCCCAGTTCTTTTTCGATACCGACCGCAAAACGCCGTTGGGCGAGCGCGTGGACGCCCTGGCCACCAGCGTCTATCACAATAAGCTCGGCTCCCAGCTGGAGCGCGTCGAACGCGTGCGGAAAATAGCCCGCCACATCGCCGCACAGCTTGGCGCCGACCCCGCACGCGCCGACCGCGCCGCCCTGCTGGCCAAGGCCGACCTCGGCACCAATATGG
>JAEWEH010000221.1 GCA_023389535.1 Pseudomonadota bacterium | reverse complement strand
GTGATTAGCTGAACACGCGCGGCAGCCAAAGCGCCAGGTCCGGTATCCAGGCCAATACGGCCACCATCAGCAGCAGCATGATCACAAAGGGCAGGGCGCCTATCATCACGTCGTTCATGCTGCCGGTCTTGCGCAGGCTTTGAACGACGAACAGGTTCAGGCCGACCGGCGGGGTGATCAAGGCCGCTTCGACCAGGATGATGATGACGATGCCCAGCCAGACGGGATCGAAGCCCAGCGCCAGCATTATCGGGGTCACGATGGGGATGGTGGTGATCATCATGGATAGCGTTTCCATGAAGCAGCCCAGCACCAGGTAGAACACCACCAGGATCAACAGCATCGTCATGGGGGCGACGTTCAAGCCGGTGATGGTGTTGGTGATGGCGCTGGTCAGGCCGGTCGCCGACATGATGAAGTTCAGGAAGGCCGCGCCAATGACGATCAGCATGATCATGGCGGTCGCTTTCATGGTGCCTTCCAGAACTTCCCGCAGCATGGGTATGGTCAGCCGGCGGGCAAACGCGGCCAGGATCAGGGCTCCTACTACGCCCAGCGCCGCGGCTTCCGTCGGCGTGGCCACGCCGGCGTAGATGGAGCCGACAACCAGGAAGAAAATCCCCAAGGGCGGGATCAAGTGCACGAGGCTGGCAAAGCGCTGACCCCATGTTGCGGAAATCTTTTCGCCGCCCCATTTGGGACGCACGATGCAGGCAAGCAGGATGGCCAGCATGAAGGAGGCCGCCATCGCCAGCCCCGGTATGATGCCGGCCAGATACAGACGCGGAACCGAGGTATTGGTCAGCACGCCATAGATGATCAGGTTGATGGAAGGCGGTATCAATATGCCCAGCGTGCCACCGGCCGCCAGGCTACCCAGGAACAGGGATTCGTTGTAGCCCTTTTTCTGAATCTGAGGCAGGGCCACCGTACCCACCGTGGCGGCCGTGGCCACGCTGGAGCCGGAGGTGGCGGCGAACAGGGCGCTGGCGCCGATATTGGCGTGCATCAGCCCGCCCGGCAGCCAGGACAGCCACAGACTCATGGAGTTGTACATTTTTTCCGCCAGGCCGGAACGTAGCAGGATTTCCCCGAGCATGATGAACAGCGGAATGGCGACCAGCAAAAATTCGTTGCTCGTGGCCCAGGATACTTCACCGACGGCGCGCGTCAGCGGCAGCATCGAGTAAAGCGGATCCAGGATCAATCCCAGCATGCCCAGGGCGGCTCCGACGGGGATGCTGATGCCGATCAGGACCAGCAACAGAACAAGAGAGGTCGTGATCATGATGAGATTCCTTTGACCATGCGTTCGCCGGCTTCGGCTTCTTCCGCGGCCTCTTCCTGCCCGCTGCGTATGCCGCAGATCGCACGGACGGTCGCCAGGTCGCCGGTGACCAGGGCGACGGACGAGCGTATCAACATCAAGGCCAGGACGATGCACAGCCAGATCAGGCCCGCCACCCAAAGGAATTGCGGGATCCACAGGGGTGTGGCCAATGCGGTATTGGCTGCGGAGTTATTGGTCCACGAAAGCAGGGCGACATCGCTGGCGTAGCGCGTCAGGTAGGCGATGAATACGGCCAGGCCGACCAGCGCGATCCAGTCCAGAATCGCCGATACGCGTAGCGGCAGTAACTGATATAGAGCGTCGATACGAATGTTGGCGCGCTGCAGGGAAGCGAAGGCAAGCGCCCAAGTAATGCTGATGGCGAAAGCATAGGCCGACAATTCGTCGGATCCGCCCAGCGATAGATGAAAAAACTTGCGTGTAATCACGTCCAGCGTGATGTATAGGGCGCTCAATAAGGTCAGGCCGCCCGCGACCCAAATGGCCACGCGCGACAAGCCGGTGGCGGCCTGAAGCAGTCGATTAAGCACGCTATAGCGCTCTTGTGGATGGTTCATGGTGGTCACCATAAGTGTTAGGCGGCGGCCCCTGCCGTGATGGCAGCGGCCGCTGCCGGAGACGCCGGCGGTGTTACTTGCTGGCGGTAATACCCAACTTCTTGCCTATGGTTTCGTTGAAGTCCTTGACGCATTCCGCCGAGCAACGGGCGGCCCATTTGGGCACGACAGTGTCTTCGGTGATTTTCTTCAGCAATGCACGGTCAGCGTCGGTGGGCTCGACCAGCTTCATCTTGCCCTTGACAGGCTGCGTGCAGGCGGCGGCGCCGGTATTGCAGTCATAGCCTTCCTGGGTTTCCTTGGCGGCCGCATCCCAGATCTTGTCCGTCATGACGTCGATGTTCTTTTGCAGGAAATCCTGGACTTTGGGATCGAGCTTGTTCCAGTAAGCGAGGTTGGCCGCGTGGATCTGCTGATTCCAATTAATCGGCAGCGCATACAGATGGGTGCTGACTTCGTACCATTTGGCCGAATAGCCCGACATGGAGCCGGTGATGGCGCAGTCGACCACGCCGTTTTGCAGCGCGGGTACGACTTCGCCGAAAGGCAGCGTCACGCTGGTGCCGCCCAATGCCTGCACGAATTCTGCCGTGGTGCGGCTGCTGGTGCGCACCTTCTTGCCTTTGATGTCGGCCAGGCCGCTGATGTTCGCGTTGCAGAACAACACCTGGGCGGGATAGGTCGAAAAGCCCAGCACCTTGATGTTGTTCTTTTCGTAGAACTTCGCGTATACGGGTTCGAAGGCATCGGTGATTTCGCGGGCCGTCTTGACGTCCGGCGCCAGGCCGGCCAGGTCGATGGCTTCGTTGATGGGGTTGTCGCTGGCGAAGTAGGCCAGTGTCGCCGTGCCGATGGGGATCACGCCTTGGCCGATCAGGCGCAGTATTTCCGGCCCCTTCAGGCCCATCTCGTTGAAACCCTTGATCGTGGCGGTAACCTGGCCATTGGACAGCTCAGGTATGGTCTTGGTCCACATGGGTTGTTCGAAGTTCTGGTAGGCGGTGAGGTTGCTCAGGCCGCCCACGACCTGCAGCTGCGTCTTGGGCAAGTCGGCAACCTTTTCCTGGGCGTAGACGCCGGTGCTTGCGAGCAAGCAACTGGCCGCCAGTGTGGATAACAACAAGGATTTCATATCAGTCTCCTCTGAAAGGTCTGTGCAGCAAGGGGCTGATCTCCGATGCTGCTTTCTGTAGCGCTATGGATAGCGGGGTTGGGCAAAAAACTAAAGCGTCGCCAGGCGCGTATTGCCGACATCGGTGATCAACATGTGGCCGGGCGCATGCGTGATACTGAATTCCGGTTTGACGGTATCGATGACGGATTGGGGCGTGACGCCACACGCCCAGAAAACCGGCAGTTCGCCTGGTCGAATGGTTACCGCGTCGCCATAATCCGGCTGGTTGATGTCGTGTATGCCTATCAGCGCCGGGTCGCCCAGGTGCACGGGTGCGC
>JAEWEH010000203.1 GCA_023389535.1 Pseudomonadota bacterium | reverse complement strand
GCGGTTTCGCGCTGCTGATGGTTTCGCTGCGGATGGAGCGCCAGCGCCCCCGTGTCGGCGCCGCGGACCATAAGCAAGCGCCCCGCGCCTAAAAATCAAAGGCGCGGCGGCGTTGCAGCGCTGAAGCGCTGCTGGCGCGAGATCTTAGTCCTGGCGGTCCGTGACTTCTACCAAGTGATAGCCGAACTGAGTTTTGACCGGCCCTTGCACGACTCCCACTGGAGCGCTGAATACGACCTCGTCGAATTCCCTGACCATTTGGCCGCGTCCGAACGTGCCCAGGTCGCCGCCTTGGCGAGAGGATGGGCAGCTGGAATTGTCGCGGGCCACTTGCGCAAAGTCGGCGCCGTTTTCAATGGAAGCTTTCAGTTCATTCGCTTTGGCTTCTGTGTCGACGAGGATGTGGCGGGCGGATGCTTGTGCCATGAATTCAACTCCTTAATTTAAATGTCTTTCCAGAGTAACGCACTTTCGCCGGGCTTGCAGGCACGCTGATTGCCTGCGGAACGGCCAGGGACGGGGGCCCAGCACTGCAATATCGCCGCGCACCCCTGTCCCAAACGATCAAGGAAGACCAGCATGAAAGTAACGCGACTGATGATGGCATCTTGCGGAGCCACTGTTCTGGCCGCAGCCTCTTTATTCAGTACGGGCGCCTGGGCCGCCAATGCCGCAGAAGCCCGGTACGATGCCGATATGAAGCAGTGCCGATCTCTCAAAGGCAATGATCGCGACGTCTGCGAACAAAAGGCCAAGGCGACACGTGATAATGCCAAGGCCGATGCCAAGGCTGAAAAAAAGCAGGCGGAAGCCCAGCATGATGCCGTTAAGGAAAAACGGGATGCCGCCTACGATGTGGCCAAAGAGAAATGCGACGCAATGTCGGGCGACGCCAAGGATGCTTGCATTGCGCAAGCCAAAACCAAATACGGCAAGTAATCCGGGGCTCGCCGCAACACGGCGAGCCTGTTCCTTAAGCTTCGGAAGCCGACGGCTACGGCCCGCAATCTGCTGGCGAGGATGCCGTTCGGGCGCCCTATAGCGGGCGCCGACAGCTATATCCCGGCGCTACAATGCAGGCCTGAGCGCCGGAATCCAAGCCAGAATCAGGGCTTCTCTTTGCCTGAAACGGCTCATTTTCTTACAATAGTGGCTTTCAACGGGCGTGGACGACCTCGCTTTACGTTCTCTCGCGGTGACGACGCCGCATCTGGATGACTAATGCGAGTTTACGAGCGCAGTCTGGCGGAACGGGCATTGCATGCCGTTCTATTCGAAATCTTGGCCATCGGCATTTCAGCTCCTCTGGCGGCATGGCTTACGGGCCATTCCATCGGTTCCATGGGCTTGCTTACCGCCGCGATCGCCACCATGGCGGTCGTCTGGAACATGATCTACAACTGGGCTTTCGATCGCCTGCAAAGGCGCCGGGGCTTCGAGCGCACGCTATTGGTACGCGCCGTGCACGCCTGCGGGTTCGAACTCGGGTTGATCATCGCCGCTATTCCTTTCGCGGCTTGGTGGTTGAACATCAGCCTATGGCAAGCACTGGTTCTGGATATCGGGCTGGTGCTTTTCTACCTGCCCTATGCCTTTTTCTTCAATCTGGCTTACGACACGCTGAGAAAACGTTGGCTCATCCCTTCGGCAGCGCATAGGCAATGACATCGTCACCAGCCTTGGTTCCCAAGGATCCATGCCCGCCCGCGACGACCACCACATACTGTCTGCCGTCTGCACCCATATAGGTCATGGGGGTCGCCTGGCCGCCCGCGGGCAGCCGGCTTTGCCATAATTGGCTGCCGTCCGTCACGTTATAGGCACGCACATAGTAGTCCAGGGTACCGGAAAGGAAGGCGACGCCTGTCGCGGTCATGATGGGGCCACCTAAGTTCGGCACTCCCATCTTGAACGGTAAGGGCAGCGGCGAGCTGTCCCTGACTGTGCCGTTCTTGTGCATCCATGCAATCTTTCCCGTCTTCAGGTCGGCACCCGCAACATAACCCCATGGCGGAGCCTGGCATGGCAAGCCCAGGGCCGACGTGAAGGCGCTAAGCTGTACTGCGAACGGCGCGCCGAAGTTCTCATTCAATGCCGGCAGACTGCCTTTAGGGCGATCCTCGCCTTGCACGTACAAGGTCGTGTCGTCGGCGCGGGGTACCAGGCGCGATACAAAGGCCAGGTAAGTCGGCGTAGTGAAGGCGACCTGGCGTTGAGGATCCACCGCTATGCTGCCCCAATTGAAGACACCGAAATTACCCGGATACACCAATGTACCTTCGGTCGAGGGCGGGGTGTAGCGTCCTTCGTAGCGCAATTGGCGGAACGCAATGCGGCAGGCCAGTTGGTCGAACATGGTCGCGCCCCACATATCGGCGCCGGTCAGCGCGGGCGGATTGTAGGATAACTGGGACACGGGCTGGGTTTCGGCAGTGTGATCGCCCTGCGCCGCCCCTTGCGGAGCCGGAGCATCGGACACCGACAAGACCGGTTTGCCATTACGCCTGTCCAGAACAAAAAGTTCGCCCTGTTTGGTGGGCTGCACAAGGGCCGGAACGGACTCGCCATCGACTGTCAAATCGATCAAGCTAGGCTGCGCCGGAACGTCGTAGTCCCACAGATCGTGGCGCACCGTCTGGAAACTCCAGCGAACCTGGCCGGTCGCCAGGTCCAGGGCGACGATGGACGAACCATAGCGCTCGACCGCTGCGCTTCGTTTACCGCCCCACTGATCGGGCGGCTGGTTCCCCAGCGGCACGTAGACCATGCCCAGCTTTTCGTCCAGGCTGGATATCGACCAGCTATTGGGTGAGTTGGCCGTATAGGTCTCGCCTTCAGCGATCGGTTCGGTGGCCTGGGGCTTGCCGGAGTCCCAATTCCATACCAATTTGCCCGAAGCTATGTCGTAAGCACGGATCACGCCCGAGGTTTCAGCGGTGGAGACGTTATCCAGCACCGTGCCGCCGACGATCAGCAAGGACCGGGAGACGACCACGGGTGACGTAGAGTAGTAGCCACCCGGATTCACATTAGGCATGTTGCGCCACAAATCCAGCTGCCCCGTACCGCCTCCGAAATTCTTGCACACCGCGCCGGTGTCGGGGCTAAGCGCAATAACCCGCCCGTCCGCGGTCGGCATAAACAGCATCGCCCCGCACTTGTCTGTTGCCGGCCCGATCTGGGCGGCAATAGGCAGACCTTCTCGGGGAGCCTGCGGCGCAGTTTCGGGAGCCTTGTCAATGGCGGCCTGAACTCTGTCTATAGTCTCTTGGAGTGCCGCGTCGGCGGATTGTTCGCGCGTTGCCGCATGGTAAGACAAGCCCCGGCAAGTCAAGTGCTGCAAGGCCAGATCCCCTTCAATCTTTGGGTTATAGCGCCATAGTTCTTTGCCGGTTGTCGCATCGAGCGCGATCACCGATTGATGAGGCGTGCAGAAAAACAAGCTGTTGCCTATCTTCAGAGGCGTCGCTTCAAATGTGGTTTCCAGCGGGTCCCCCGCCTTGCCGCGTTCGTCCCCCGTCTCGTAATGCCAGGCTACTTCCAGCTTGTCGACATTGTCCGGCGTGATCTGCGTCAAGGGAGAATAGCGCTGCCCATAATCGGTACGCCCATAGGCATGCCACTCTGCGGGCGGCACGTCGTTGGCATTTGCTGCAACGGTACCCATCGCCGGCAACTCGCCATCGACGCGGTGGGCATCGATAAACCATGAGGCAATCGCCGCAACAACAAATAGCGTCATAGCCAACCCCAAGGGCAACCCGGCACGCCGCAGCGCCGGCGCATACTGGGCGCGTGCCTCGGCGGTTGCACGTTGCCGATGCACTAAGGGCCGCGTCACCCATGGCGTCAGTAGAAAAATCCCGAATAAAAACAGCATGTCCATGCGCGCCGCCAGCGGCCACCAGTCCAGTCCGGCCTCCCACACAGACCACAGCAGCGAGCCCAACACCAATAGCGCATAAACCCATAGCGCTCGGGCATCCCGCCGGTACAGCAGGAACGCTGTCAACAGAAATAGCAACCCGGCCACCAGGTAATACCAGGAACCGCCGAGCCAGATCAGCCACACCCCGCCGCCCACCAAGGCCAGGCCAAAGATGGCACTGATGAAAATAGCGACTATCAAAGCGTTGCTGCGCTGCTTGCTATGCATGGTGTTCCTCGCATTGGTTCAAACCGGCCACATCGTGTGGAAGGCCTGCCGCCCACTGGCGATACAACGCTGCTGCGGGGCCGCCCCGCAGCGTCGGGCAAGCATGGCATGCAGCATAAGCAGCAAGTCCAGTGC
>JAEWEH010000187.1 GCA_023389535.1 Pseudomonadota bacterium | reverse complement strand
CATCGCGCAAAGTTGCGACGACCTATGGGCGCAAGCGACACAGGGCGGCATTACTGTGGTGTTCGATCAGCACCCCGACCAGGCCTGGACGGAAGGCGACCCCGCGATGCTGCGACGCGCTTGGTGCAATCTGCTGGACAACGCCATCAAATACAGCGCAGCGCACACCACGGTGTCATGTCGGCTACAACGGGACGGGTTATTCTGGCTGGCGACGATCGCCGATCAAGGACGCGGCATCGCGCAACGGGACCAGCAGGAATTATTCCAGCCGTTTTCCAGGATACAAGACCAGGCGCACGATCATCCTGCGGGTTCGGGCCTGGGTCTGGCGTTCGTCAAAACAGTCGTCGGCCGGCACGGCGGTTCGATAGAGCTGGAAAGCGAGGAAGGCCGGGGCACGACATTCTTCATCCGCTTGCCCGCCGCTTCCGTTGTAGAGTAGGGCCAGCCCTTGCCCCTATTCTATTCCGCCACCTCGACCCGGTTGCGGCCCGCGCGCTTGGCCTCGTACAGTGCGGCGTCGGCGCGGCGCATTGTGCGTAGGTAGTCCGGGTGGCCGTCGTGCATGGCCAGGCCGATACTGACCGTCATCTGCGTCTCGCGATCCTGGGGCAGGCGAAAAGACTCCGATTCTGTCATGGCACGCAGCGTGTTGGCGACCCGCAAGGCACTCTGCGGGCTGATGTCCACCAGCAGCAGCAGGAATTCCTCGCCTCCAAGCCGGAACGCATAATCGCCACCGCGGGTGCTGTTGTTCACCAGCATGGCAAATTGCTGCAGCACCATATCCCCGGCCTCATGGCCGTGGCGATCATTGACCTGCTTGAAATGATCCAGGTCAATGGCCAGCAGGGCGAAGGTCGTGCCGGTGGTACGCGCGTAGTTAACCTCTTTGCTCAGGACGACCGACAGGAACTTACGGCTCAACAGGCGAGTCAGCGCATCGCGCCCAGATTCCAGCTCGTTGTGCTGCTCGAAGAGGCGATCCAGGTGATAGCCTATGCTCTTGGTGCGTTCTCGCAGGTCGCGCAGGCGCCGCACCCTTTGCGTATTGTCTTCGGCCTGTACGTCTGACGCCGGCAACAGGACGTCATCGATGTACTGCATGGCCTGTAGTATCTGTTCGGTTTCGGCAGCGCCCTGGAAGGCGTGCGCCCCCTTGTGGCGAAACCACAGGCCGAATTCCGCTGCGCCTATGCGCGGCAAGTGGGCGGCATCCAGCCCTATGGCCCGATCAAACATCAACTGGTTTTCCCAGTCCAGCAGTGCGGCGCGCTGGCGCTCTTTTTCGGCGGCCAGATTTTGCGCCACCGAAAACAGGCGATATGATTCTTCCGCCCGTGCATTGCGGTCATGGGAAGAAGAATAAGCATTGCTCATGATCTCCATCGCCAGATCGATGGACATCGAAACATACTGGCTCGCCAGCAGGCGTTCGGTCTCGCTGAACGAGGCGTCCTGACGCAATAGGCTCAGGCTTTTGCGTTTCAATGCACGGGCGCCTCGCAGCACCACATGCACCGGCACTTCCACGCGCGCATGGACTTCGCCGATATGCGATTGAAAGGCGACCAGCTGCTGCATGTCGTGACCGGCCCGCAATGCAAACAGTCCTGACACCCATCGCTTCATGGAACCATGCAGGCGGTTCTTGACCTGCTCGTGGCTAAGAAATTGCGACGCAACGGGATCACTGAGCATTTGCTCATAGAAATACGAGGCAAGCATGTCCTGATGGGCGTCGACCAGCGCGCTGGTCTTGTCCATGATGTCCGGCTGGAAGGCGAGCAATAGTTCGCCCCAGTCCTGCGTCAACGTTTCTAGCGATGCACTGCTCATCAAAGCTTCCTGTCGTGATCAAAACCGCAATGCGCATACGGTGGGCGAAAAAACGCCAGGCTTACTGCAGCCTGGCGTTCTTCCTTCTGTACCACTACAAGCGCGGATTTACTCTTCGGTCGCGTCCGTACCTTGATCCTCGCTGGTCCCTTCGTGAGTCTCCGCCGTTTCGGCCGGTGTATCCTCGAAGGGGTTCGCCATGGCACGCGCTGCCTGACGTTCGGCGGCCTCGTGGGCCTCCTTGTCCTTGCGTGCCATGTGGTACGACATGCCGGTGCCCGCGGGGATCAGGCGGCCGACGATGACGTTTTCCTTCAGGCCGCGCAATTCGTCGCGTTTGCCCATGATGGCCGCCTCGGTCAGCACCCTGGTGGTTTCCTGGAAGGAAGCCGCCGAGATGAAGGAGTCCGTGGACAGCGAAGCCTTGGTAATGCCCAGCAGCACGTTTTCGTACGTCGCCGGGATCTTGCCCTCGGCATCCATGCGGTCGTTCTCGTTGAGCAGTTCCGAACGCTCGACCTGTTCGCCCGTGATGAAGCTGGTATCGCCGGCATCGACGATATTCACGCGGCGCAGCATCTGGCGGACGATGACTTCGATGTGCTTGTCGTTGATCTTCACGCCTTGCAAGCGATAAACGTCCTGCACTTCGTTGACGACATAGCTGGCCAGGCGCTCGATGCCCTGCAAGCGCAGGATGTCGTGCGGGTCGGCCGGGCCATCGACGATCATTTCGCCCTTGTTCACCACCTGGCCGTCGTGCACCAGAACCTGTTTTTCCTTGGGAATCAGGAATTCGTGGCTGACGCCTTCCAGGTCGGTGATGACCAGACGCTGCTTGCCCTTGGTGTCCTTGCCGAAAGACACCGTGCCGGTCACGTCGGCCAGCATGCCGGCGTCCTTGGGCGAACGGGCTTCGAACAGTTCGGCCACACGCGGCAGACCGCCGGTGATGTCGCGCGTCTTTTGCGATTCCTGCGGAATACGCGCCAGCACTTCACCCACGGAAACCTGCTGGCCATCGCGCACCGTGATCAGCGCGCCAATGGGGAAGGAAATATTGACCGAATGATCCGTACCGGCAATCTTGACTTCCTGACCAGCTTCGTTGATCAGCTTGATTTGCGGGCGCATCATGGTCTTGCCGCTGCGTGTCTTTGGCGTAATGACCACGAGGGTCGACAGACCGGTGACTTCGTCCAGCTGCTTGGCGACCGTGACGCCCTCTTCGATGTTCTCGAAGCGGACCTGGCCGGCATATTCGGACACGATCGGGCGGGTCAGCGGATCCCACGATGCCAGGCGCTGGCCGGCCTTGACGACCTCGCCGTCGCCGACGGTAATGGTCGCGCCGTAAGGCACTTTGTGGCGTTCGCGCTCGCGGCGGTTGTCGTCGAAGATGACGATTTCACCGGACCGCGAAATGGCGACGCGTTCACCCTTGGCATTGGTGACATAGCGCAGGCCAATGGCAAAGCCTATGGTACCGGCCGATTTGGTTTCCACCGAACTGGCCATCGCTGCGCGCGATGCCGCACCACCGATGTGGAAGGTACGCATCGTCAGCTGCGTGCCGGGTTCGCCGATGGACTGCGCGGCAATCACACCGACGGCTTCACCGCGGTTCACCAGCATGCCGCGGCCCAGATCGCGGCCATAGCAGTGCGCGCACAAGCCGTGACGCGTTTCGCAGGTCAGCGGCGTGCGGACCTTGACTTCGTCCACACCTATGGTGTCGATGAAGTCGACCATGTCTTCGTCCAGCAGCGTGCCGGCCGCAACAGCCGTCTCCTGCGTGTCGGGATTGACGATATCGACGGCGGCGACGCGGCCCAGAATGCGATCGCGCAAGGGTTCGATGACTTCACCGCCCTCGACCAAAGCCTTCATGGAATAGCCGCGCGTGGTGCCGCAATCGGATTCGGTAATGACCAGATCCTGGGTCACGTCCACCAGACGGCGCGTCAGGTAACCCGAGTTCGCTGTCTTCAATGCCGTATCGGCCAGACCCTTACGGGCGCCGTGGGTCGAAATGAAGTACTGCAATACGTTCAACCCCTCGCGGAAGTTGGCCGTAATCGGCGTTTCGATAATGGAGCCGTCGGGCTTGGCCATCAGGCCGCGCATGCCGGCCAGCTGACGGATCTGCGCCGCCGAACCCCGGGCCCCCGAGTCCGCCATCATATAGATGGAGTTGAACGATTCCTGACGCACTTCTTCGCCGTGGCGATTGGTGACGGGTTCCGTCGCCAATTGCTCCATCATGGCCTTGCCGACCTTATCGCCGGCCTTGCCCCAGATGTCGACCACGTTGTTGTAGCGTTCCTGGGAAGTGACCAGACCGGACGAGTACTGCTTGTCGATTTCCTTCACTTCTTTGCTGGCTTGCGCAAGGATGTCTTCCTTGACGGAAGGAATCAGCATGTCGCTCATGGCGATCGAGATGCCGCCACGCGTAGCCAGGCGGAAACCGGATTGCATCAGCTTGTCGGCGAAGATCACCGTTGCACGCAAACCGCAGCGACGGAAAGATTGGTTGATCAGGCGCGAGATTTCCTTCTTCTTCAGCGGCCGGTTCAGCACCGAGAACGGCAGGCCATGAGGCAGGATTTCAGACAGCAGCGCGCGGCCGACCGTCGTCTCGAAACGCTTGAGCACAGGCTTCCAGCCGCCGTCCTCGTCCTGCTCGTATTCGTTTAGGCGCACCGTGATGCGGCTCTGCAGCTCCACCTCGCGGTTGTCGTAGGCGCGCTGGACCTCGGCCAGGTCCATGAAGAACATGCCTTCGCCCTTGCCATTGATACGCTCGCGGGTCGTGTAGTACAGACCCAGCACGATGTCCTGGGAAGGCACGATCGAGGGTTCGCCGTTGGCGGGGAACAGCACGTTGTTGGACGCCAGCATCAGCGTGCGGGCTTCCAGCTGCGCTTCGAGCGACAGCGGTACGTGCACGGCCATCTGGTCACCGTCGAAGTCGGCGTTGAAGGCTGCGCACACCAGCGGGTGCAGCTGGATGGCCTTGCCTTCGATCAGCACCGGCTCGAACGCCTGGATGCCCAGACGGTGCAGCGTAGGCGCCCGGTTGAGCATGACGGGGTGCTCGCGGATGACTTCTTCCAGGATGTCCCAAACGACGGGTTCCTGGCTTTCCACCAGCTTCTTGGCAGCCTTGATGGTCGTGGCCAGGCCCATCATTTCCAGGCGATTGAAAATGAAGGGCTTGAACAGCTCGAGCGCCATCAGCTTGGGCAGGCCGCATTGATGCAGCTTGAGCTGCGGACCGACCACGATGACCGAACGGCCGGAGTAGTCGACGCGCTTGCCCAGCAGGTTCTGGCGGAAGCGGCCGCTCTTGCCCTTGATCATGTCGGCCAGCGACTTCAGCTGGCGCTTGTTGGCGCCCGTCATGGCCTTGCCGCGGCGACCGTTGTCCAGCAGCGAATCCACCGACTCCTGCAGCATGCGCTTTTCATTGCGCAGGATGATGTCCGGCGCCTTCAATTCCAGCAGGCGCTTCAGGCGGTTGTTGCGGTTGATGACGCGGCGATACAGGTCGTTCAGGTCGGACGTGGCGAACCGGCCGCCGTCCAGCGGCACCAGCGGACGCAGGTCCGGCGGCAGCACCGGCAGCACTTCCATGACCATCCATTCGGGCTTGATGCCCGATTTCTGGAAGCCTTCCAGTACCTTCAGACGCTTGGAGATCTTCTTGATCTTCGCATCCGACGCGGTGGCCTTGAGTTCCGCACGCAGGCTCTCGACATCGCGATCGATATCGATGG
>JAEWEH010000073.1 GCA_023389535.1 Pseudomonadota bacterium | reverse complement strand
ATGTGCTGTCTTCGCAAGCCAACCTGGCCGGCTACAAGGCGGTACTGCTGGCGGCCAACCAATATGGCCGGCTTTTCCCCATGATGATGACCGCGGCGGGCACGCTCAAGGCCGCCCGGGTCGTCGTTCTGGGCGCGGGGGTGGCGGGCTTGCAGGCCATTGCCACGGCCAAGCGCCTGGGCGCCGTAGTAGAGGCCTCCGATGTGCGCCCTGCCGCCAAAGAGCAGATCGAATCGTTGGGCGCCAAGTTCATCGATGTTCCCTTCGAAACCGATGAAGAACGTGAAATCGCCCAGGGGGTGGGCGGCTATGCGCGCCCGATGCCGCCCGCATGGATGGCCCGCCAAGCGGCCCTGGTTGCCGAGCGCTGCAAGCAGGCCGATATCGTCATCACCACGGCCCTGATACCCGGCCGCCCGGCGCCCGAACTGATCAGCGCCGAAACCGTGCAAGGCATGAAGCCCGGCTCGGTCATCGTCGACCTGGCGGTCGAGCGCGGCGGCAACTGCCCGCTGTCGGAAAAAGATCAAGTAGTGGAAAAGCATGGCGTGGCCATCGTCGGCTACAGCAACCTGGCCGCCATGGTGCCCCAGGACGCTTCATCGCTATACGCCCGCAACATACTGGATTTCATGAAACTGATTGTCGATGCCGAAGGCCGCCTGGCCGTGCAGCACGAGGATGAAATCGTTACCGCCTGCCTGATGTGCAAGGACGGCCAAGTATTAAGGAGCGCCTGATGGAAGCCGTAAGCCCCACCCTGATCAACTTCATTATCTTCGTGCTTGCCGTCTACGTGGGCTTTCACGTGGTCTGGAATGTCACTCCGGCCTTGCACACGCCCCTGATGGCGGTAACCAATGCCATCTCGGCCATCGTCATCGTCGGCGCCATGCTGGCTGCGGCGCTGACGGAAGGCAGCCTGGCCCGCTACATGGGTGTTTTCGCCGTGGCGCTGGCCGCGGTCAACGTGTTCGGCGGTTTCCTCGTAACCCGGCGCATGCTGGAAATGTTCAAGAAAAAAGACAAGAAGTCCAAGGCGGGAGAGCAAGCATGATTTCAACCGATCTGGTTACCCTGTTTTACCTGGTCGCATCCGTCTGCTTCATACAGGCACTGAAAGGCCTGTCGCACCCGACAACCTCGCGGCGCGGCAATGCCTTCGGCATGGTCGGCATGCTTATCGCCGTGGTGACCACCGGCGCACTGATCGTCAGTCTGGCGCGTGAAGGAATGGCGGGCATCGGCCTGGGCTGGGTCCTGCTGGGCCTGCTTGTGGGCGGCAGCGTGGGCACCATCATGGCCAAGCGCGTCGAAATGACCAAGATGCCGGAACTGGTCGCGTTCATGCACAGCATGATCGGCCTGGCCGCCGTAGCCATCGCCGTAGCCGTCGTGGCCGAGCCGCACGCCTTCAACATCGCCGAAACCGGCGCGCCCATCCCCGTGGGCAACCGGCTTGAATTGTTCATCGGTACTTTTGTGGGCGCCATCACGTTTTCGGGCTCGGTCATTGCTTTCGGCAAGCTGTCGGGCAAATATAAATTCCGCTTGTTCCAGGGCGCGCCCGTCGTGTTTTCGGGCCAGCACATGGTCAACCTGCTGCTGGCCATCGCCATGCTGGCTTGCGGGCTATGGTTCATGGCCACGCAAGCGTGGTTGCCCTTCATCATCATGACGATACTGGCCTTCGTGCTGGGCGTGCTGATCATCATCCCCATTGGCGGGGCCGACATGCCGGTGGTGGTATCCATGCTGAACAGCTATTCCGGCTGGGCAGCGGCGGGCATCGGCTTTTCGCTGAACAATCCCATGCTCATCATCGCCGGCTCGCTGGTCGGCTCGTCGGGCGCCATCCTGTCCTACATCATGTGCAAGGCCATGAACCGGTCTTTCTTCAACGTGATATTGGGCGGCTTTGGCGCCGAGCCGGGCGCCGCGGCGGCCGGCGGCCAGGCGCAACGCAACGTCAAGTCCGGCAGCCCCGACGATGCCGCTTTCCTGATGAGCAACGCCGAATCGGTCACCATCGTGCCGGGCTATGGGCTGGCGGTGGCACGCGCGCAGCACGCCTTGAAGGAGCTGGCGGAAAAGCTGACGGAAAAAGGGGTCACGGTGAAGTACGCGATCCACCCCGTCGCGGGACGCATGCCCGGGCACATGAACGTGCTGCTGGCCGAAGCCGAGGTGCCTTACGACCAGGTCTTCGAGATGGACGACATCAACAGCGAATTCGCCCAGACCGACGTCGTGCTGGTGCTGGGGGCCAACGACGTGGTGAACCCTGCCGCAAAGACAGATCCGCAATCGCCGATTGCCGGCATGCCCATCCTGGAGGCCTACAAGGCACGCACCGTCATCGTCAACAAGCGCTCGATGGCGGCCGGCTACGCTGGCCTGGACAATGAACTGTTCTACATGGACAAGACCATGATGGTCTTTGGCGACGCCAAGAAGGTCATCGAAGAAATGGTCAAGGCCGTAGACTAGCATGGCCGAGCCGCCATGCCCGGGACTGCGCGGATTGGCGCAGTGCCTGGCATGGCGGCTTTTACCTCCGGACGCAGACTGGCGGCGGCCGCGTGGCCGACGGCGCTTGCGAAGGCCGTAGGATTCGAGCAACCTACGGATCCGCGTCGTCATTGATAGAAAAGGTAACAATAAAAGGGTAGACTAGCCGGCGACTGGCATTTCATTTCTACTTCTGTTGCAGGCGACGATGCACTCAGCCCATTTGCTTCCCGACGATGAAGACCCCTTCGTCATCACGGCCCCGCTTGAAATCCGCGGCTTGCTGCGATCCATACAGCAGAACAAGGCCTTGCTTCGCATGCACGTAAAAGACGGCATTGCCTCGGCCGTCACCACCATCCTGGAAGTCAATCCACGGGAACAAACGCTCATCGTCGACACCGCTCCGGACGAAGTGGTCAACAAGCGCCTGTTGTCGGCCGACCAAGTCGAATTCGAAACATCGCTGGATAAAGTGCAGGTGCAATTTTCGTCCGTGCAGCTGCAGCCTTGCGAACAAGCCGGTCAGCCTGCGCTGCGCATGCAGATTCCGGATTCCATGCGGCGCATACAACGCCGCGAATATTATCGTGTCGAAACGCCGGTGACCGAGCCGCCACGCTGCACCTTTACCATAGATCACCTAGGCCAGCCCGCCACAGTGTGCCTGTCCGTCAAGGACATGAGCGCCGGTGGCCTGGCTGTGGTCGACAATGATCATGAGCTGGACACCGAATGGGGCACGGTCTACCAGGATTGCGTGCTGGAACTTCCCCAGATAGGGCAGGTGGAAACCACACTGAAAGTCGTGCAATACAAAGACGAAAGCCTGCCTGGCGACAAGGAACGTCGCTTGGTAGGATGCCAGTTCGTCCATCCAAGCAACGCCCTGCAAGTCAAGGTGCAGAACTACATCAGCGGTCTGGAGCGCAAGCTTAGCGCGAAGCGCCGCGGTTATGAATGAATAGGGCTGCCCGCTGCGCTCGGCAAATACCGGGTAAGCCATGCTTAACACCGCCCTGAAATATTTCCTGGAAGTCGTCAACACCGGTTCCCTGACCGAAGCAGCGCAGAAGCTGCATATCGCGCCCTCGGCCATCAGCCGGATGATACGCAAGCTGGAAGACGAGCATCACACTCATCTTTTCGAGCGTCATGCGCGTGGCATGTTATTGACCGAAGCCGGTGAATTATTGGCCGCGTACGCAAGACGCGCTCACCTGGAAGCCGAGCGCACGCGTACGGAAATGAGCGAACTGGCACATCTGGGCCAGAAGCTGATCAAGATATCGGCCAATCAGGCTTTCAGCGCGGATTTGCTTCCCACCGTCATGGGCGAATTCGTCAAGGAAGAGCCCACGGTGCGTTTCCATCTGAATGTGCTGCAGTCGGCGGAAATCAATTCGCGGATAAGAAAAGGCGAAGACGACCTGGGCTTGAGCTACAACTTGTCGCCACCGCAGGGCGTGCAGATTCAATACGCGCGCCGTATGCCGCTGTTTGCCATCATGTCCGCAGCGCATCATCTGGCCGCGCGCAAGACGCTCAGCATGCGCGATATCGGCCGTTCACCGGTCGTCATGATGGGGCCTGGCAGCACACTGCGATTCATCGTCGATCTGTGCTGCATGCACGAAAAGGTGGCGTTGAACGTCGCTTTGGTCAGCAACCATCAGGCCGCTATCCAAAATTTCTGCCGCGAAACCGGCGCCATCGGATTTTCCGGCGACCGCACGCTGATGGGATCCGTGAAACGCGGCGAACTCGTCGCCATTCCCATCCGTGACGAACGGTCCCATCAGCGCACCCTGCACATCCAGACTTTCGAGGGCCGCGTCCTGCCGGCCAGTGTCGATCGTTTCATGCAGGCCGTCATCCGGCGCATTGAAGACCTGTATGCGGATCAGGCCCCAAGCTGGAAGCCCAGTCCGGCTCAATCCAGGTAGCCTCCTTTTCAAGTGGCCAGACAGGCCGCGGAAGGCGCTTGAAATGGATTTGCGACAGGTTCGGCGTGGTCAGGCCCGGGCTATCGACGTCGTGTATCCGGTCATTCGGGAAGAATTCGTCGAATCCCGCACGATAATGCCCACGGCTCTTCACGATCAAGATGCGCAGCCGCGAAATGTCCACACCGTGCATCTCCAGCATCGCCGGCTCGGCCAATTGACGCCGCAGGCTTCCCACCAAGACTTGCATGCCGGAATCGCACAGCTCAATCAACGCGCTGGCTCCCAACGTGAATTTGCGACCGCGCAAGATACCACGGCGCCCGGTGCCGTGGCCGTCGCTCAGACGCAAGACGCGGGCGCGCGCTTCGTAGCGGCCCGTGTAGTCCCCTGCGCGAGGGTTGAACACTGCAAGGAATTCCCCGCCTATCCCCACCTGGTGCGCCTGCGCAGCCACGTCCGGCGCAACAAATACGCCTAGCATTACCCCAGGCACCCGTGCTCGATCGAAAGCCTCGAGCAGCCAGGTCGTATTGCCGCCCCCGCCGCCGCCAGGATTATCGGCGACATCGGCAAAAAGCAAGGGCTGATCGGCCCGAGTCGCCAGTTCCACCGCACGGGCTACGTCTATGGTATTGGCCACATACCGCGAACGCTCCGCCCACATCGCGCGGGCCAGCTCCAGCGCGGCACGCCGCGCCGCAGCCAGATCACGACGTGCGGTGACGGTAATGGTCATACCGCACTTGGGAAGATCCGAAAAGACGAAACCGGCGGCCGCCGATACCGCGGCGATAGGGCCCCGCCCCTTGGGCTGTATCATGGCTTCAGCCCAGCGCACGGCATCGGCGTACGGCCCGCTGACCGTGGACAGCGTGACGGAAGGCGGCGTAATGGGCAGGCGCACATAAGCGGCCACCAGGCGCTCGCCGGCAAACACTTCGTGCAGCAGATCGGCAGCCTCGGCCGCCCGCTCGCGCTGATCCACGTGGGGATTGGTACGGTAGCTGATCAGTGCGTCCAGATGGGCAACGGTTTCCTCCGAGACGTTGCAGTGCAGGTCATGCGTCGCAATCACGGGAATATCGGGGCCCACCAGCGAGCGAACGCTGGCCGCAAGCTGCGCCTCGGTATCATCCACGCCAACAGCCGATGACGCACCATGGTTCGCGATATACACCCCGTCCACGGCGCCGGCGGCACGCAAACGGGACTGGACTTGCGCGAGGAACTCGGCCCAGACTTCGGCCGTCGCCGGCCCCCCCGGGGGCGCTCCCACCACGATCAACGGCACCGGCGTCCAGTCCCCCAGCGCGTCCATGCGCTGATAAAAGCCCGGGATCTCGGCAGGTAGATGGCTGACGCTGCGCGCCAGCCCCGAGATGGCGTCGCCCTCTTCCCAGCACTGGGCAATAAAGTCACCCTTTTCCGAAGGCGGCGCGAACGCGTTGGCCTCTAGATGGAACCCCAGAATTGCCACACGTGGCCCCAATCCATTCATACCGCCTCCTTGCACGCTTATGCCTTCTTCACGGTATAGAACAGCGAAATCTGCGGCTGGAAATCCTGCCACTCTTTGCGCAGCGCCGTAACGGGGTAGCTAGCACCCAGCGGAATGTAGGGAACGTCCTCGAACACCTGCAGTTGAATCTCGCGGCAGATAGCCTTCTGAGCCTCAAAATCAGGGGCGTTGAACCAATCCATGCGCAGTTTCTCGATCTTCTCGCTGGTGGGCCAGCCGAACCAGGCCTTTTCACCATTGCCCCGCAAAGCAAGATGGCCCGCGGGATCGAGGTTATTCGGACCGGTATTGCCGGTGAACGCCACGCTCCAGCCGCCGTTGCTCACCGGCTCCTTGCTGTTGCGGCGCTGTACGGCGGTCCCCCAATCCACGGTTTGCACGTCCAGGTTGAAGCCCAGGCGCTTGAACAGATCGGCCGTCACCAGCGCGGCGGCGTGCCAGCTCGGGAAGTCGACAGGATCGAGCAATACGACTTTCTCGCCGTTGTAGCCGGCCGCCTTGATGGCGGCACGCGCCTTTTCGATATCCCGCTTACCCGTCAGCTTTTCCATGCCCGCGTCGCTGCTCATGGGCGAGCCCGGCACGAACACGCCGCATTGATCGCTCCAGAATTCGGGGAAATCCGCACCATTGATCGCCGTCATGTATTCAGTCTGGTTCACCACGCTCTGCACGGCACGCCGGATCTCGACATTGTTGAAGGGAGCATGCAGATGATTGAAACGCATGACACCTATGGTCGGCAGGCTGCGCTTGACCAGCTTGATGTTGGGATCATTGCGCAAGACGGGCAGGAAGTCGGTATCGACCATCTCCACACCATCGACTTCATTCGCTTGCAAGGCAGCGATCGCGGTTGCACGGTCGGGAATGATGTTCCAGACGACACCATCGACGTGCGCGACCTTCGGCCCAGCGGAAAAATCGGGCGCCATGCTGTCCTTGCGCGGCGCGTAGTCGGCGAACTTTTCATACACCACGCGCGACCCGGACACCCATTTATCCGCCTGGAATTTGAAGGGACCGCTGCCCACCATTTCTTGCACGCCCGACGTATCGGGAAGATTGGCCAGGCGCTCCGGCATAATGGCCGCCATCATCCCGGATTGGCGGCCCAAGGCGTTCAGGATCAACGGGAATTGCTTCGACAGCTTGAACTGTATGGTCTGGTCATCCAGGGCTGACAATTCTTGCGTGGACTGCATCAGGGAACGGCCCATCAGGTCGCGCTTGGCCCAGCGCCGGATGCTGGCGACGACGTCGGCGGCGCGCACGGGCGAACCATCATGGAAACGCAGGCCGTCTCGCATCGTGATTTTCCACAGCAGCCCGTCGTTCTCGGTGGTGTGGCCCGCAGCCATCTGGGGATGCGGCAGATACTGGGAATCCAGGCCATACAAGGTATCGAACACCAACTGGCCATGGCCTTGCGTGACCGCCGCCGTGGTGAACGTGGGATCGAGCAGAGTCAGATCGGTTTGCGGCACCCAACGGAAAACAGTCTTGGCCTGCTTCGCCCAAGACATCCCCGGCAGGCTCAGGGCGGCTAGCGATGCCGACGAAGTCAAGAGAAATTGTCTACGATCCATAACGAGCTCCTTGGAATTGGCGGCGTTCAATATGCGCCGCCTATTGAATGTTGTGCCACATAGTGGCCTTCACCTACTTGCACCAGCGCTTTCACTTCCGGCTCATCGCCGAGATCGCGAACAGGACTGGGAATATCACTGACTTCAAGCATCTTGGCGCGACGCGCGGAAGGATCCGTTACCGGCACCGCCTGCATCAGCTTCCGCGTATAAGGATGTTGCGGATTTTCGAAAATCATCTGGCGCGATCCGATTTCAACGATCTGGCCCAGGTACATGACCGCGACCCGGTGGCTCACGCGCTCGACAACGGCCATATCGTGCGAAATGAACAGATAGGCCATGCCCATTTCCCGCTGCAAGTCGATCAGCAGATTGACGATTTGCGCCTGTATCGATACGTCCAGCGCGGAAACCGATTCGTCCGCGATCAAGACCTTGGGGTTGACTGAGAGCGCACGCGCAATGCAGATGCGCTGTCTTTGCCCGCCGGAGAATTCATGCGGCCAGCGCCTGGCCATCGCGGCGTCCAGGCCGACACGTTCGAGCAGCTCGCCGACGCGCCGGTCTGCCGCAGCTCCACTGTGCAGGCCGTGAATCACCATGGGTTCCTTGATGCTTTCGCCGATGCGCATGCGCGGGTTCAGCGAGGCGAAAGGATCTTGGAACACGAACTGCATATTGCGACGCAAATGGCGCATCGCCTGGGGATCGGCGGGGTTCAACACTTTGCCGTCGAACTCGATTTGTCCGCCAAAGGCGGGAGTAAGGTGCATCAACGAACGGCCTGTGGTCGTCTTGCCGCAGCCGGATTCACCCACCAGCGCAAGCGTTTCGCCGGCGTGCAGGTCGAAGCTGACTTTCTCGACAGCGTGCACCTTGCGCTTTACCCGCGAAAAGAAACCGCCACGCACATCGAAGCGCGTAACGAGATCTCGCACGCGCAGAATCACATCGCTGGATGGGCCGGTGTCAGAGTTCGGCCCTGGCTGCGCAGCCGACGCTGATTGCGTGTCCTTCGCCGACGCCTCAGTATCCAGCAGGTCGAAGCGGGCCGGAGCGCGAGTCCCCCGCATGGCGCCCAGCCGGGGGGCGGCGGCCATCAGCGCCTTGGTATAGGGATGGTGTGGCGCATTGAACAAGCCATGCACGTCATTGTTCTCGACGACATCGCCTTTGCGCATCACCATTACCCGATCGGCGACTTCCGCGACAACGCCCATGTCGTGCGTGATGAAAATGACGCCCATGTCCATCTCGTGCTGAAGCTCTTTGATCAAGCCCAGTATCTGGGCCTGTATGGTGACATCCAGCGCGGTCGTCGGCTCGTCGGCGATCAGCAGCGCCGGCCGGCACGACAAGGCCATGGCGATCATCACACGTTGCCGCATGCCGCCCGAAAGCTCGTGCGGATAGCGCTTCATGATGGCCAGCGCATCCGGAATACGAACCTGATCCAGTATCCGCCTTGCCGCCGCATGCGCGCCCTTCGCATCACACTGCTGATGCAGTCGTATCGCCTCGGTAATCTGGAAGCCGACGGTGAGCACCGGATTCAGGGAGGTCATGGGCTCCTGGAATATCATGCTGATATCCGCGCCACGCATGGACCGCATGGTCTCTTCCGTAGCGGCGAGCAAGTCAACCCGGCTGCCGTCCCGCGCGTGGAAGGTCATGTTGCCGCTGGCGACGCGCCCGCCTCCGAACTCGACCAGCCGCATGATGGCCAGGGAGGTCACTGACTTTCCCGAGCCCGACTCGCCCACAATGGCCAGCGTTTCGCCCCGATCCACATGCAGGTTAAGCGATCTGACTGCCGTGAAGGTGTTTTCGCCGCGACCGAAAACCACCGAGACATCCGATACATCGAGGACGCGGCGGGCGGAGTTGATGGAAGTTGCGCTCATGGTTTAGATCCTTTTGGCCATGCGAGGATCGAGCGCATCGCGCAAGCCGTCACCCAGCATATTGATGCCCAGGATGGCGATCGATAGAAACAGGGCGGGGAAAGCAATCAGATAAGGCTTGATCTGCCAAAGCGCCCTGCCTTCGGCCATGATATTGCCCCACGATGGTGTTGCAGGCGGCACGCCGGCGCCGATGAATGACAGGCTGGCTTCCGCCAGAATGGCCACGCCGCAGATATACGTAGCCTGCACGGTCAGGGCGGCAATGGTGTTGGGGAAAATGTGACGCAGTACGATACGGCCGGGACCTGCACCCGCAGCGACGGCGGCTTCGATATACGGCTGTTCGCGCAGGGAAAGCACCACCCCACGCACGAGCCGGACGACTCGCGGGATCTCGGCGATCGTGATGGCGATGATCACGTTTTTCATGGAGCCCTGGGTCAATGCAATCAGGGCAATCGCAAGCAATATGGTGGGAATCGACATCACGCCGTCCATGATGCGCATGGCGATGGCATCGATCCAGCGAACGAAGCCCGACACCAGGCCGATGGCCACGCCAATCACCGTCGCCAGGAAAGCGACCGAAAAGCCCACAATCAGGGAAACACGCGCACCATAGATGACGCGGGAATAGACGTCCCGCCCCAGCAGGTCGGTGCCAAACCAGAATTGTTCATTGGGCGCCCGTGTACGATGAATGGGCGACAACGCGGCAGGGTCCACCGTGCCCAGCCAGGGGGCAAGAACGGCCATCAGGGCCAAGGCCAGGATCAGCGCGCCCCCTACCGCCACAGTTGGATACTGGCGAAGAAAATGCATGGTTCGGTTCATCAGTAATGGATCCTCGGGTCGAACATGCGGTAGAGCAGGTCGGCCGCAAGATTGATCAGTACATAAGAAAAGCTGAACAGCAGAATGACGCCCTGGATAATGGGGTAGTCGCGGCGCAAAATGGCGTCCACGGTCAGGCGACCCAGGCCCGGAATAGCGAAGACGGTTTCGGTCACCACCGTGCCGCTGATCAACAGTGCGACACCGCTGGCAATGATGGTCACGATCGGCACCGCCGCGTTCTTGAGCGCGTGCAGGAACAGAATGCTGCGGTTGCCTACACCCTTGGCCCGCGCGGTGCGGACATAATCCTGCGAGAGCGCCTCAAGCAAAGTCGCGCGCGTAATGCGGGTGATCAACGCAATGTACACACTGCCCAAAGCCAGGGCGGGCAGCACAAGCGTGTGCAGCGATGCCCAGAATCCCTGGGAAAACGGAACATAGCCCTGAACGGGAAACCAGCGCAGCTGTAGTCCGAACGCCCAGGCCAGCATGTAGCCCACAACGAAAGATGGAACCGAAAAGCTCAGTACGGCCAGCACCATGATGCCGCGGTCGTGCCAGCGGTTATGCATCCAGGCGGCCAGTGCGCCGCAAGGAATGGCGACGATCACGGAAACCGCCAAGGTCATGAGCATGAGCGTAACCGTCGGCGCCAGCCGCTGGACGATCATGTCCCTGACAGGCAGCCCCGTGAACAATGAGGTTCCCAGGCTTCCATGCGCCACCGCCCACAGCCACTCGCCAAAACGCAGGACAAACGGTTTCTCCAGGCCGAGCGTATCGCGGATCCGGGCGATATCCTGCTGCGTCGCATCCTCCCCCGCCATCAAAGCCGCGGGATCACCCGGCGCCAGTTCGAGCAGGCCGAAAACAAAAAGGGCGACAAACAACATGACGGGCATGGTCATGAGTAAGCGCCGTAGCGTATACGAAAGCATTTGACTCCTTACTGCCGGATTCGCGCTGTGCGGACAGGCCCAGCCGTGATCCGCGAGATTCTAGAGACGGCATTGGCTTCTAACAATTTCAATATTTGCTAGCGATGATTGCCAAAACTAGAAGGGTCAGCGAAAAGCGGCATGGATATTGGCTCCCTGTTCCGGGCGATTATTTGAACCTAAGGAAAACCCTTAGAGGCACGGCGCCCCGCCGACCCGTCAGCCGTGACACGTATCTGCCATGTACACGGGGAGCTTCGTGGCGCGCGCCTGCAGCAGCGTACGAAGGAGGCTACTGAATAAAATCCTACAATATCAGCACACGATGGTCGTATAAGGATGGATTCAATATGGACGCCGACTTTTGGCTGGAACGCTGGCGCGAGGGGCGCACGCATTTTCATCAACAACGGGTAACCCCTTTGCTGCAGAAGTATTGGCCCACCTTGGGGTTGGCCGCAGGCAGCCGCGTATTCGTGCCGCTCTGCGGAAAATCGCTGGATATGATCTGGCTGGCTGAGCAAGGCCACGAAGTTATCGGCATAGAACTGGCCCAGCTTGCCATAGAGCAATTCTTCGACGAAAACAACTTGCAGCCCACTATCCAGGCTACGCCTATCGGCCCCAGTTACCGGGCCAGGAACATCGAGTTGATCTGCGGCGATATCTTCGACATGGGCCCGCAGGACTTGGCCGGCTGCACTGGCGTCTACGACCGCGCGGCGTTGGTCGCCCTGCCCGCGGACATGCGCCAGCGCTATGTCCAGCATGTTTATGCCCAGCTTCCCGACGATTACCGCGGCCTTTTGCTGACGCTGGATTATGACCAGGACCAAATGGAAGGGCCGCCTTTTTCCGTCGGCGACGAGGAAGTGCAGATCTTGTATGCCGGCCATTCAGAAGCCGTGCTGATCGAC
>JAEWEH010000059.1 GCA_023389535.1 Pseudomonadota bacterium | reverse complement strand
CTACAGGGTCAAGCGCCTGCAATTCGGCAAGACATACTATGATGACGGGCTTCGCGAAGGAGAATCCGATGAAGCCCGAGCCGCTCATACCACTACTGCGTTTTCCTGGGAGAATCCGCTGATGCCGCCTATCCCTACCGCAGCGGGCGACAGTGCGTGGCGCGTGTTCCTGGCCTTTTTGCGCCTGGGTCTGACTTCCTTCGGCGGGCCGATCGCGCACCTTGGGTATTTCCGCACTGAATTCGTTGAGCGCCGGCGCTGGCTGGACGACCGCAGCTATTCCGATTTGGTGGCGCTGTGTCAGTTCCTGCCGGGCCCGGCCAGCAGCCAGGTCGGCATGGCCTTGGGGCTGGGGCGCGCGGGATGGCCGGGTCTCCTGGCCGCCTGGGCCGGTTTTACCTTGCCGTCGGCGCTGGCGCTGATAGCCTTCGCCTACGGCATCACGCTGTATCAAGGACTCGCCGAATCCGGCTGGGTGCATGGGCTGAAAGTCGTGGCGGTCGCGGTCGTGGCGCAAGCCGTGTGGGGCATGGCCAAATCACTGTGTCCCGATCGCCCCCGCGCGGCGTTGGCGATCCTGGCAGCGCTGCTGACCTTGATGATGCCTTCGGCGGCGGGCCAGGTTGCCGCGATCGTAGCTGCCGGGCTTATTGGACACTGGCTACTGAAACTGCCGGAACCGGCCGGCGGCCAGGCTCACGTGTACCCCGTCTCCCACAAGGTCGGCATCGGGGCGCTGCTGTTGTTTGTCGTGCCCCTGGTCGGCCTGCCGCTGTGGGCGGCGGCCAGCAGCTCGTCCGCACTGGCGCTCATAGACGGCGTGTATCGGGCGGGCGCTCTGGTATTTGGCGGTGGGCATGTGGTGTTGCCTCTGCTGCAGACGACGGCGGTGTCCGAAGGCTTTGCAAGCGCCACGGATTTCCTTGCCGGCTACGGAGCAGCGCAAGCGGTACCCGGCCCTCTATTTACGTTTTCCGCGTATCTGGGGACGATCGCCGAATGGCCGCTGCATGGGTGGCGTGGGGGCTTGGTTTTGCTGGGTATCATCTTCCTGCCCGCCTTCCTGGTACTGATCGGTGCACTGCCCTTTTGGCAAAGCTTGCGACAGCGGCAAGGGATTCAAGCCACCATGGCGGGCATCAACGCCGGGGTGGTCGGCATCCTGCTGTCGGCCCTTTACGATCCAGTATGGACCAGCGCCATTCATAATAGAGCCGACTTCGGGCTCGCGCTCGGAGCGTTCGGCTTGTTGACTTATGGCCGCATGCCCCCGGCGCTGGTCGTGCTGCTCGCCGGCGTGGCTGGGTGGTGGCTGCATTCGTCCTAGGATACAAGGCGTGTTTGCATCTATTTGATACGAGACGCCGGCAGTCACGCGTCCCTTCCACCAGCGCAATAATCCAGCAGGGCTTGGGACCATGCTGCTACGCGCTGGGGTCTGCTCCTGTCGACCGCCAGTTGACGCCTATCTTCGCTTACATCTCCACGTGCAAACGCGCGCGTGGCAAGTCCTACTTTTCTTCCTTGCCATGCATCACCATGATGGTCTGCTGCATCAGGGCACAAAGGGTTTCCTGGTCGCCTTTTACGGCGAACACTTCTGCTTGGGTGACGATCAAGGTTCGCCCGGGACGTACGACTTTTCCTCGGGCGATCAGTTTTTCGCCATCGGCCGGAGCCACGAGATTCATTTTGTATTCGACCGTCAGCACGGATGCATTGGCCGGCACCCTGGTCATTGCGGCATAGCCGGCGGCGGAATCCGCAATCATGCCGATGACTCCGCCATGCACGAAACCATGCTGCTGCTCGATGCCGGTCCAGTGCGGCAGATGAATTTCGCTACGGCCATGGCCCAGCTCGGCCAGCGTCGCCTTGATCAACGCCATCGCGTTCTGCCGATCAAAACTGGCGCGCACTCGCACGGCCACATCCTGGTCCGGCAACGCCGCCATAAGCTTAGGGGAAGAGAGCTCGGTCATTCATTGTGGTCCTGAGAGAGGTCAACGGCATGGAATCCGCACGTGCTCGCGCCGGAAGCCCTGGCCGATGATGCGGGCGGGCAGCGAGCGGATGAAGGAAGAACGAAGCAGCAGGCTGGCCATGGCCGGCAATTCTACGGGTTTGTCGGTGTCCGGATTGGCCAGCGCTGGCGCAATGATACGTCGTTGGATGAACACTTGGATCCCCTGGATGATTTTGGTCGGCAGCATGCGCCGCTGTTGCACCGCGGCCAGCACGGATTCATCGGGCAAGCCTGACCCCCGCAACGCTGGAGCCAGGATATTGGCCGCCGCGACCGCGTCCTGGATCGCAAGGTTGATGCCCACCCCGCCTATGGGCGACATGGCGTGCGCAGCATCGCCTATCAGCAGGAAGCCGGGGCGGTGCCATCGCCGCAGCCGGTCTACCCGCACTTGCAGCAACTTGACGTCGTCCCATGATGCAACGCGGCCGACACGATCAGCCAGGAAACTGACCCTTTTGGCCACCTTGGCCTGGAAATCGGCAATGGGAAGCTGGCGCCATCGGTCGGCTTCGCCCTTGGCAATGACACTGGCGATCTGCCAATAATCATTGCGATTGAGCAGCACAAGAAAGTTGCCATAACCAGGCACCCCGAAGGTGCCGGCTGGATCCGTGGACAAGCGTGGCAGCCGGAACCACAGCACATCCATCGGCGCGCCAAGGTTCTGCGGCAACAGCCGCGCATCCGTACGCAGCACGGAATGCCGGCCGTCGCAGCCTATGACAAGGTCTGCATTGATCTGTACCATGCCGCCCGGTGACCGCGCCAGTACACCAATGACCCTTTCGTCCGGCGCCCGCATGAGCGTAATGGCTTCGTGATGCATGCACAGCTGAAAACCATCATGGCGCTGGGCTTCGCTGGCCAGCAGATCAAGAAGGTCCCATTGAGGAACGAGCGCCATATAGGGAAAGGGGCGCAGCCTGCGGAAATCACCAATGGCGTGCATGCCGTCGGCGAACATGCCCTCCAGTTGTTCGACGCGATGCTGCGGCAGGGCATCAAATTTAGCTTTCAGCCCCAATTCGTGCAGTATTTCCAGCGTGGACGGGTGTACCGTGTCGCCCCGGAAGTCGCGCAGGAAATCGTCATGCTTTTCAAGCACGGTGGTGGCAATGCCCGCCCGGGCAAGCAGCAGCCCCAGCATCATGCCGGCTGGACCTCCACCGACAATACAGCAGCGAGTATTCATGCGTTCAATGGCGTCTTCCATGGGCTTCAGTCTTCTTCCATGCCTTCAGTCTGCATCCAGCCGGTATGGTCGTCAAGAAACCTGAACGGCGACCGCATTGGCGCAACGTGATTCACGCGTATGCATGCAAAAAAGTTCTCCGTGTCAGGCCGCAGAAACGTAAAAGTATCCTACCGTGGCGTCGACACACTACATGCCGGTGTTGCGCTTGGCTTTTGTTTTTTACATTTTGCAAGCCCCGGCATGCCTTCGCACTGCTATCCTCTTCCACGAAATGTAGCACTCCTCGTGTAGCGTCTTCCGCGCTGCGTATCAATAAAACGAATAAACCGCAACACAAGCCATGGGCCGGCAACCCGACAAGTCAGGATGCCAGCTGATGTTCGCGCCAATCCCCATCGAAATCGGCAGTCAACCGCCGGAAGCCGGTGGCGCTGCGCTTGGCTGGCTGTGGCGGTCCCGGATCAATGATCGCCAGAAAACATCTTGGACATACTTTATTTGTTGCGCCAACCCATGCTTTAAGTCGCACCACCTGCCGTATCGCCGCTGCTGTCGTGCTGGCGGCTGGGATGCTTGCGCCCCCTGCGCTACTCGCCAACACCCTGCGGGCGCAGGATATCACCCACTCGGATCAATGGCCCGAAGTGAACATGGCGTCCCTTGAGCCTCTGGAGCTTACCGAACCGCGCTATCAGTTCGATTTCATCGAGCCTGACAGCACGCAGCCATCCGAAGACGAAGCAAAGATACAGGCGCAGGCGGAATACTTGGCCTCCAAGTTTCCGGTCAGCCTGAGCGCAATTCGCGGCTATGTGGAACTGGCCTGGAAAGAAGCCGCCCGCCGCGAAGGCCTGCCGGCCGAATTGCTTATTGCGATGATGCAAAAAGAAAGCTCGTTGCGCGCCAAAGTGCAGAGCCGCTATGGAGCGCAAGGCCTGATGCAGGTTGTGCGCCGCTGGCATCGCGACAAACTGCACCACTCCGAATCCTTGTTCGACCCTGAAGTGAATATACGGGTTGCCGCTGATGTGCTGGAAGAATATCTGGAAGATGCGGGCGGCAGCCTACGCAAGGCGCTGGTGAAATATTCCGGAAACGCCCGGGGCTATGCTGCGACAGTACTGAAGGAATCCAACAGGCTTGCACGTATTGCCGCAGACGCCACGGATGGCACCGAGCAACTGGTCGCGGTGAACGGTTGAGCTTTAGCGTTGGCCCGCACGCGCACATTGCACGGGCCAACAACAACACGGAACTACGCTTCGCTCATTCCGGCGGCAGGCTCGGGCGCCTGGCCGCTACGTACCTTTTCTTCGATACGCCGACCTACATCCGCATCGATGCTTTTCCAATACTCGAATGCACGCTCGAGGACCGGGCTACGCACGCCCCCCAGCAGGCTGCCGGCGACCGTTTCCACCAGCTGCGCCCGCTGTTCGTCGTTATAGACTTCGCGCACCAAGGTTCCTGGCTGGCCGAAATCATCGTCTTCCGCATGCAGTTCGTAGGCGCTGCGCACCATTTCACCATCGGATTCCCAGCCGTCTTCCATTTTCCCGGCGCTGTCGGACCAGGAACGACCCTGAGAGTTCGGCGCGTAGACCGGCCGGCTGCCACTGTGTTCGTAAGTCATGTGACCATCGAACATATAAGTGTTGACCGCCACCTTGGGCTTGTTGACCGGCAACTGATGAAAATTGGTGCCGATACGGTTGCGCTGCGCATCGTTATAGGCGAACGCGCGTCCCAGCAGCATCTTGTCGGGGGAAAGGCCGATGCCGGGTACAGTGTTGCCCGGTGAGAACGCCGCCTGTTCGATCTCGGCAAAGAAGTTCTCCGGATTGCGGTTGAGCGTCATTTGGCCCACTTCTATCAGCGGATAATCTTTGTGCGACCAGGTTTTGGTCAGGTCAAACGGGTTGAAGCGATAGGCCCTGGCTTCTGCATAGGGCATGACTTGCACCGATAAAGTCCAGCTGGGATGCTC
>JAEWEH010000052.1 GCA_023389535.1 Pseudomonadota bacterium | reverse complement strand
TGGAACGTTGTTAGGCCCCCGCCTTCAGCGACGTCCGGCAGCACGTATGCATCGAGCAAGGGAATCATCATGATCAGCAACGCAATCAGTGCAGAAGCAGACGCCATCGGGCACATAGGCGATGGTGCGCTGGCTGGCAATGCCGCCGGCCAGGGGCCGGACGAAGAAGAACGCCGCGTCGCCAGCATGCGCAGCGGGCAGTTCGATTGGCGCGATCCCTTCCTGATCGACGCCCATCTGACAGAAGAAGAACGCATGATGCGCGACACTGTCGCCGCCTATGCCAGTGAAAAGCTCATGCCGCGCATCGTGCAGGCGCATCGCCACGAAACCTTCGATGTCGGCATCATGAAGGAAATGGCCGACCTCGGCTTACTTGGGGCAACCATCAAGGGTTATGGCTGCGCGGGCATCGGGTATGTGGCTTATGGGTTGATTTCCCGCGAGCTCGAGCGCGTTGATTCAAGCTTTCGCTCGGCCCTGGGGGTGCAAAGCACTTTAAGCATGCTGCCCATCTACCTGTTCGGCAGCGAGGAACACCGCCAACATTGGCTGCCGCGTCTGGCCCGTGCCGAGGCGCTGGGCTGTTTCGGGCTGACCGAGCCCCAGTCCGGCTCGGATCCATCGGGCATGCGTACGCGCGCCCGCAAAGTGGACGGCGGCTACCGCCTGACCGGGCAAAAAACCTGGATCAGCCATGCACATCTGGCCGATGTCATGGTAGTCTGGGCCAAAGACGACAACGGCGACATACGCGGCTTCCTGCTGGAACGCGGCGCGCCCGGCCTGGATACCGCCAAGATAGAAGGGAAATTTGCCGTGCGTGCATCGCCGACGGGGCAAATCTTCATGGACGATGTCTTCGTTCCCGACGATAACAGCTTGCCGGGCGCCAAAGGCTTGTCCGCGCCCTTTGCCTGCCTGGCCAATGCGCGTTTCGGTATTTGCTGGGGCGCCGTGGGGGCAGCCGAATTCTGCTGGCACACCGCACGCCAGTACGTCATGGACCGGCAGCAGTTCGGCCGTCCGCTGGCCGCCAGCCAACTGGTGCAAAAGAAGCTGGCCGACATGCAGACCGACATCACGCTGAACCTGCTGGCCTGCCTGCATGTCAGCCGCCTGCGCGACGCGCGCCAAGCCACGCCTGAAATGATTTCCCTGCTCAAGCGCAACTGCGCCGGCAAGGCCCTGGAAATTGCGCGCAGCGCGCGCGACATGCTGGGCGGCAATGGCATCAGCGACGAATATCACGTCATCCGCCATCTGATGAACATGGAGGCGGTCAACACCCTGGAAGGCACGCACGACATCCATGCCCTGGTGCTGGGCCGCGCCCAGACAGGCATACAGGCCTTTGCCTGAGGACCAGCCCATGCAGAACGCTACCGTCACAACTCCAGGCGCACATTTCGCTCAATCCGGCGAGGCGGAGCAGCATTGCAGCACTGTTGTGCAGCATGCAACGCCACAGGCATCACACCCCTCAGCCGGCCGGCAACCCAGCCGCCATGACATCCTTGGGCGTATGCTGCAGCCGGGATCCGTCGCTGTCATTGGCGCGTCGGCGCAGTTCTCAAAAGTCAATGGCCGGCCCTTGAAGCACTTGCTGGAAAAGGGCTATGGCGGCAAGATCTACCCGATCAATCCCAAATACACCGAACTTGGCGGCTTGGTCTGTTATCCCGATATCGGCAGCCTGCCGGAGCCGCCCGATCTGGCCGTGATCGCCGTGCCCGCCAAGGACGTGGCGGACAGCCTGCGTGCATTGGGCGCTGCGGGCGGGCGCGCCGCCGTAGTGTTCAGCTCGGGCTTCGGCGAACTGGGCGAAGCGGGCCTGGCGCAGGAGCACCGCCTGCGCGATATCGCGCGCGAATACGGCATGGTGCTGTGCGGTCCCAACTGCCTGGGCTTCATCAATGCCTACGAAAACGTCTACGCCACCTTCAGCCAGTATGCCGATGGGCCGACCAACTCCGGTCCTATAGGCTTCGTCACCCAGTCGGGCGCTTTCGGCACCGCCATCGCGGCCCTGGTCCGGCAGCGCGGCTTGGGCCTGGGCTATTTCATCAATACCGGCAACGAGGCGGATGCCAGCTTCAGCGAGCTGATGTCGGTGGTGGTCGAAGACCCGCGCGTGCGTGTGGCTGCCGGCTATCTTGAAGGCATACGCGACGGCCAGGCCCTGGTCGCCCTGGCGCGCCGCTGCCATGAATTGGGCAAGCCCCTGGTGCTGACCAAGGTCGGCCGCACCGCCAGCGGCGCTCGCGCAGCGGCGTCGCACACGGGGTCGCTGGCGGTAGAAGATGCCCTGTTCGACGCGGTGGCGCGCCAATACGGCGTGCTGCGCGCCCGCAATGAAGAGCAGATGCTGGACATGCTGCAAGCCTTGGCCGGCTGCGATGTGCCGGCCGGCAATGGCCTGGGCATCGTCACCCAGTCCGGCGGCGCGGGCGTGATGATGACCGACCGCGCCGAGGAAATCGGCCTGGCCGTGCCGGTGCTGCAAGCGGCCACCAGCGCGCGCCTGCAGGCCGTCATGCCCGCGTATGGTTCCAGCGGCAATCCCGTGGACATCACCGGGCAATTCGTCGCCCAGCCCGAACTGCTGCGTGAATCCGTCCTGATACTGCTGGACGATCCCAATGTGCATATCGGCGTGGTGTGGCTGCAGTTGATGACTGCGCATGTGGATACGCTGGTGGACATTTTCACGCAGATACGCCGGCAGGCGAAGAAACCCTTCATCGTGTGCTGGGTGGCGGCGCCGCCCGCGGCAGCCGAGCGCTTGCGCGAGCAAGGCATCGTCATGTTCGGCGCGGGCGAACGCGCCGTGGAAGCGGCGTCTGCATTGACGCGTTACGGCGCCATGCGGCGCGCGCATCAGGCCGA
>JAEWEH010000046.1 GCA_023389535.1 Pseudomonadota bacterium | reverse complement strand
CGGACAATACCCGTTGACTTACGTGAAAGAATTGATGTCGCTGAACGATGTGCTGTCCGGCATGGCGAAGCTGGAATCGCATGGCGCCGGCCACATGTATACCCTGGCGCATTGGCGTAACGCTACGAGCGTTGCGGGCGTGACCGAGCTGCAAGTAGAAAAGACCGGACGCGGGTTTGCGCTCAAGGGACAACAAAGTGCTCCCGCGTTGCTGGGCAGTGATCGGCATCAGTTTTACATCGAGCGTGCCGTATTGGAAGGCGCCCCCGTCTTCATGGCCGATGACTGGCATGTATTCGACACATCGGCCGCAGTGTACGATCGGGCGATCCAGGCCAATGCGGCGACTGCCGTGTTCGCGCTGGGCTCAAGCCCGGATGTCCCGGCATTGGCCCGGATGCTGCATGTGCTGCGTCTGCAGCGCGGCCCGGCCCTGAAGCTGGTGATTCGCGAGATGCAACGAGGCCTGCGCTACCAGGACGAGCAGTTATTGCTGGCTTGCGGTGCGACGCTGATGGTTCCGTCCGATACGGCTTTTCCTCATTTCCTCAGTCTTCTTGAAGGCGTGCAGGGGCAGACATACAGGCGGAAGCTTGCGCTCGATCCCGAAGCTTTGATCGAGCGCTATCTTTCGGTGCATGCGCGCGGGGTCGTCGACGTGGAGCGCTTCCTGGCTTACCTGGAACCGACGCTGGACGGGCCGGATGTGGCGCCTAACGGCGTTCTGGTTGTCATGAAGCCAGTGCCCGGCGTTGCCGCGGCCCTCGCAATGGATCAGTTGCGCTTGCGCCGACTGGGGGATCTCGCCTGCGAACTCGATGGAATGGTCTATCTGTTTCTGCAAGGTTGCCATCCACATATGGTGGAAGTCGCATTGGAGAATGTGTTTCATTTGCCGTATCGGGAAATCTTCTCGCACCATGCGGTCCATACCACCGCGGCGCAAATACAGCACGAATATCTGAAGTTGCAAGCCGCCTATCGTAGCGCGGTCTCACCGGGCAGGGCGCGCGCCGGCACTGCCGCGAACGCGGGCGAAGCGTCTGCGCCGGCCATGATCGCCGTTAATCAGAACATGGCTATGCCGTTTGAGCCTAAATTGATGGCCTTGCCCATAAAAGGATGACCCAAGCCGATGAACCAGTCTGTATGGTGGGAATATATGGTCGCGGCTGCTTTTGGCGGCGCCGCGATGGCGATCGTATTGCGCAGGTTGATATCTGCTGCAGCCGCATGGCTGACTATGCGGATCATGCCGGCGCGCCATTTGAAGCCATGCGGCGAACGCCGCCGAAAGCATTGATAGGAAACTGAGCACGGATGCAGCATAAGGAAAAATCAACGCGGGTTGCGACCAAGGTGACAGCCGGGATATGGTACGGCCTTGGTTTGTGGAACCTGTATTTCATCGCAAAGCTGTTGCTGTACTGGGCGGGATTCCTGAACTTTCACGGTTTTTACAACCTGGTGTTTGCGGCGGCACTGCTACTGCCATTGCCGCGGCGGTGGATGCATGGCTTGCGCCACATCGTGGCCATACCTGCAGGTATGGCGCTGCTTTACTACGATACCTGGTTGCCCCCATTCAGCCGCCTGTTGGCGCAACCGGAGGTCCTGGGGTTTTCGCCGCAATATTTGCTGGAACTGCTGGGCCGGCTCATTAATTGGGACATGGTGGGCGCGGGCTTCATCGTACTGGTCGCTTATCTGTATTTATCGCAGTGGCTGCGTTTGACGGTATTCAGCGTGGGCGCCCTGGTGGCCGTCGCCCTGGCCAATGTCATCACCCTTCCGGCGTGGCCGTGGTGGTCAGGCCAGATACCGCAGGCCATCCAGGCGCAGCTTGCAACGCATCCTGCCCAGGCCGCCGCGGCCGAGCCCGCCGCGCCCGCACCGCCCCAAGGCAAACCCTCCAACCAGCAGCTCGACGACACATTGCAGGCATTTTTCCAACAAGAAAAAGCTCGCCATACGGACTTTCCCGCCAGCGCTGCGGGCGAGCCGTTCGATGTGTTGCTGATCAATATATGTTCGCTCGCGTGGGCGGATCTGGAGGCAAGCGACCTGCTCGGCCATCCCTTGTTCCAGAATATGGACGTCATCTTCGACGAGTTCAACTCCGCGACCTCTTACAGCGGCCCGGCCGTGCTGCGGCTCATGCGCGCCAGTTGTGGTCATCCGCCGCACAGTGAACTGTACCAGCCTGCGCCGGACCAATGCTATTTGCTGGAGAACCTGCGCCAGCTGGGCTACGCAACCGAGACCGCACTGAATCACAATGGCCAGTTCCAGGGGTTCCTGGAAGAATTAACGGCTGGCGGGCGCTTTCCGCAGCCCTACATTCCGCAGTCCGTACGCCCGTCCATGACGGCGTTCGACGGTTCACCCATATGGGACGACCTGGATACCCTGAGCCGGTGGTGGGATACGCGTCTGAAGTCGGGCGGCGAACGCACGGCCTTGTTGTACAACACCATATCCTTGCACGATGGCAACCGCGAGGCGACTGCTGATGGCGGCGGCCGCTCTTCGCCCTTCAACGTCAGGGCGCAACGCTTGCTCGATGAATTGAATAGCTTCATCGGCGAACTGGAACGCAGCGGACGCAAGGTGGCCCTGGTGATGGTCCCGGAGCATGGCGGTGCGTTGAAGGGGGATCGCATGCAGATTTCCGGCCTGCGGGAAATACCGGCGGCATCGATCACGCGCATCCCGGTCGGCATACGCCTGATAGGCGCGAAGGGGCGCACGCCGGGGCAGACCGTACATGTGCAGGGCCCCACTAGCTACTTGGCCTTATCGGCGCTGCTGTCGCGCCTGTTGGGCGAGAATGTGTTCGCCCATGAAAAGATTGATTGGCCCGCCCTGACCGCACAATTGCCCCAGACGCAGCCCGTTTCCGAAAATGAAGGCACCGTATTGATGCCGTATAACGGCATCCCCTACATAAGGATGGGCGGGCGCAACTGGATTGAATATCCTCAATGAGACCTGTCTTTATGGAACACGCATTCAAGCTTGCCGAACCGGATATCCAGACGGATGACATCGCGTCATTGAAGGCGCATTTGCCGGCGAGGCGTTTCGATTACGTGGATGTCGCTGCCGGACAAGCGCACAAGGAAGTACTGCGACGCTGGGCCCTGCTGGCGGAGCTGGACGCTTGGCTCAAGGACGCCGGCATGGATCCGGATGCTGCGACGGCGGTCCCGCACGCCGGCACGACAAGGGCCGCGCTTTGACGACGACGATTTGTATCGGAGGCATACGCGGAGGCGTCGGCAGCACCAGCCTGGTGGCCATGTTGGGAGATGCCCTGCATCAACATGGCGAGCCCGTGCTGATGGTCGATCTGAATCCTTCGGACATGCTGCGTCTGCATTTCAACGTACCGTTTGCCGATACCCATGGCTGGGCTGCGGCCCATATGAAGGGCGCGCCTTGGGAGGAGCAGGCTTTTTTGCTGGATGAGCAATTATGGCTGCTGCCGTTTGGCATGCAGGGCTTGAGCGCCGCCGATAAGGCGCAACACCGCCAGACTGGCGCTGATGACTTCTGGAGCGATGTGCTGCCGGCGCTGCAAGAAAAGTTTTCGTGGGTGCTGTTTGACCTGCCTGCCCGCGGGGAAGGTTTTACGAGGCTTCGGTCGCAGGTGGACCATGACCTTCTGGTGGTGTCGGCCGATGCCGGCTGCCACATCTTGCTTGCCACCGCCGACCTGCCGCCTGCCGCGCGCATCTTCGTCAACATCTATGACCCGGCTCGGCAACTGAGCAATGATGTGCTGCTCGACTGGCGCCACCGTTTTGGCGATCGGCTGCTGCCGACGCTGCTGCATCGGGACGAGGCCGTCAATGCGGCGCTGGCGAACAAGACCACGGCGACACGGGCGTTTCCTGACAGTGCAGCGGCCGAAGATGCGCGCGCTTTGGCGACCCTGTAC
>JAEWEH010000380.1 GCA_023389535.1 Pseudomonadota bacterium | reverse complement strand
TGTTCCATGACATAGAAGCGGTCGGCGAGTGGCGCCGCGAAATGGAAATTCTGTTCGACCATGACGATGGTGTAGTCCTTGGCCTTGAGCGCGGTGATCATGCGTGCGAGCGCCTGGACGATGACGGGGGCCAGGCCTTCCGAGATTTCGTCCAGCAGCAGCAAATTGGCCCCGGTGCGCAGGATGCGGGCCACGGCCAGCATTTGCTGTTCGCCCCCCGACAGCCGTGTGCCGGGCGAATGCTTGCGTTCTTCGAGGTTGGGGAACATGTCGTAGATTTCGGCCAGCGACATGCCGCCGCCCAGCGTATCGCCCACGACAGGCGGCAGCAGTAGGTTTTCTTCGCAGGACAGGCCGGCGAAGATGCCGCGCTCTTCGGGGCAGTAGCCTATGCCCAGGTGAGCAATGCGATAGGTGGGCAGGTGTATTGATTCGGTGCCCTGAATGCGGATGGAGCCTTTGCGTGTGCCCGTCAGGCCCAGTATGGCGCGCAAGGTGGTGGTGCGCCCCGAACCGTTGCGCCCCAGCAGCGTGACGACTTCGCCTTTGCGGACATTCAGGTTGACGCCATGCAGGACATGGGATTCACCGTACCAGGCATGCAGATTGGAAATTTCCAGAGCGTTCGTAGTCATTAGTGGGCTCCTTCAAGTTCGCCTGTGGTCGTGCCCATATAGGCCTGCATGACGGCGGCATTGCGTGAGACGTCTTGATAGTTGCCCTCGGCAAGCACTGAGCCGCGTGCCAGGACAGTGATTTTGTCGGCGATCTGGGACACGACATTCATGTTGTGTTCCACCATGAGTATGGTCCTGCCCTTGCTGACGCGCTTGATCAGTTGCGTTACGCGGCTGACGTCTTCGTGGCCCATGCCTTGCGTGGGTTCATCCAGCAGCATCAGTTCGGGTTCCATGGCCAGCGTGGTGGCGATTTCCAGTGCGCGCTTACGGCCGTAAGGCAGGTTGACCGTGAGTTCGTCGGCGAAATCGGCCAGATCGACTTCTTCCAGCAATGCGCGCGCGGTAGCGTCGAGCTTGTGCAGAATGCGGTGACTGCGCCAGAAATGGTAAGACTGGCCGGTACTGCGCTGCAGCCCGATGCGTACGTTTTCAAGCACCGTAAGCTGCGGAAATACCGCCGAGATCTGGAATGAACGGATAATGCCGCGCCGTGCGATCTGCGCAGGCTTTTCACGCGTGATTTCCTGGCCTGAAAAATAGATGTGGCCCGAGGTAGGCGTCAGGAATTTGGTCAGCAGATTGAAGCAGGTGGTCTTGCCTGCGCCATTGGGCCCGATCAGGGCATGGATGCTGCCGCGTTCGACTTGCAGATTGACGTCGTTGACGGCGACAAAGCCCCGGAATTCTTTGCTTAAATTCTTGGTTTCTAGAATGTATTCGCTCATGCCGTGGATGACGTCGATATTGTTTTCGGGACGGCATCAAGTATGAGATCGGGCTAGCCAAAACTCCATGCGGGTTTTACATAGGTCTGGTAAACCCTAGACAGTTTTATCTTTGTATTCGCATAGATCAGCGATGCCGCATTGGGGGCATTTGGGCTTGCGCGCTACGCAAACATAACGGCCATGCAAAATCAGCCAGTGATGGGCATCGATCAGGTATTGCCTCGGTATGACTTTTTCCAGCTTGCGCTCGACTTCCAGCACCGTTTTACCCGGGGCCAGACGAGTGCGGTTGGCGACGCGGAAGATATGGGTGTCGACTGCGATCGTGGGATGTCCGAACGCCGTGTTCAACACCACGTTGGCGGTTTTGCGGCCGACGCCCGGCAGGGCTTCCAATGCCGCGCGATCGTCCGGCACTTTGCCGCCGTGCCGCTCGATCAGCAAACGACAAGTCTGTATGACATTGCTCGCCTTTGTTTTATATAGGCCTATGGTGCGGATATAGCGGCTCAGTCCTTCTTCGCCCAGTGCCAGCAAGCCTTCAGGCGTACCATGAGTCGGAAAGAATTGGCGGGTTGCCAGATTGACGGATTTGTCGGTGGCTTGCGCCGACAGGATCACTGCAATGAGCAGCTGAAAGTCCGTCGCGTATTCGAGCTCCGTGGTCGGCTTGGGATTGGCGGCCTGAAGGCGGCGAAATATTTCTGTTCTTTTTTGCGTGTTCATGTTGTTTGGCGGCGCGCCCGCGCGCGTGCCAGTGCCGCGGCAATGGCTTGCTGGCGTGCGTCCGGATCGGCGCCGGTAGTCGTTGCAACAGGTGCTTTATTGGCGAGTGTCCTGGCAGCCAGCGCGGACGTCTCGCCGTGCTGGGCGGCCAGCCGGCCTTGACGGCGCTGATGATGATGGCGCGCCGCATCGGCCAATGCGGGGGTCCATTCACGCATGGCGGGCGCCATGCTGATGCAGTCGACCGGACAGGGCGGCACGCATAAATCGCAACCCGTGCACAGATCGGCAATAACGGTATGCATCAGCTTGTTCGCACCGATGATGGCGTCCACCGGACAAGCCTGTATGCACAGGGTGCAGCCTATGCAATGCTGTTCGTCGATGACGGCGACCAAAGGCGCCAGGTGGGGGCCGCAGTCCGGGTCCAGCGGCAGCTCCGGCACGTTCAGCAACGCGGCCAGTTTGCGTATGCCATCCGCACCACCTGGAGGGCAGCGATTGATGGACTCACCGTCTTGCGCAATGGCCTCGGCGTAGGGGCGGCAACCATCGTAGCCGCATTTGGTGCATTGGGTCTGGGGCAGGACCGCATCGATGCGGTCGATAAGGGAAGAGGGCAACATATA
>JAEWEH010000345.1 GCA_023389535.1 Pseudomonadota bacterium | reverse complement strand
ATCCAAGCTGCGGCAACTCGCACCGCGCATCGCCCGCTTACTGAATCAAAGCGGATGGAACCTTAACGAAATCCAGGTCAGGGTTCAAGCCGGCCTGCAGCCAGGCCAGACAAAAACAGCCAGGCGGGAGGTCATCCCGTTGGGCGACACAGCCTTGAATGCCTTTGACGAGCTGCATGACAGCTTGCGACCCGGGCCCCTGGCAGACGCCATCAAGCGCCTATTGGGCCACCATCGCTAAGCAGCGGCGCCGCGCCGAACTGTGGCTTCAGGCGAACTTCCACTCTTGCGCGAAGGCCTTGGGAGCAGTCGCGGTGGATTCATAAGTAACCAGTTCCCAGCAGTCTTGCTGCGCCAGCAGCGTTCTGGCCAACTGGTTGTTCAGGCCATGGCCTGATTTGCAAGCCACATAACGCGCTACCAGCGGCTTGCCGATAAGATACAGGTCGCCAATCGCGTCCAGTATCTTGTGTTTCACGAACTCATCGTCATAACGCAAGCCGTCGGAGTTCAGTACACGGTATTCGTCCATGACAATGGCGTTATCCAGGCTGCCGCCGCGCGCCAGCCCGGCAGCGCGCAAGGCTTCCACCTCGCTGACAAAACCGAATGTACGGGCCCGCGCGATGGTCTTGACGTAAGAGTCCTTTTCGAAATCCACTTCGGCGAAGTTCGCCGTGGAATCAATCGCCGGGTGGCGGAAATCAATGCCGAAAGCCAACGCAAAGCCATCGTAGGGCTCCAGGCGCGCCCACTTCTGGTCGGCGCCTTCACCTTCGCGCACTTCCACGGTCTTCAAGACGCGCAGGAACTGCTTGGGCGCTGCCTGTTCCTGCAAGCCGGCCGAGCGCAACAAGTAAACAAATGTGCCCGCACTGCCGTCCATGATGGGGACTTCTTCGGCGGTAAGGTCCACGTGCAGGTTGTCGATGCCCAGGCCAGCCAATGCCGACATCAGGTGCTCGACCGTGGACACGCGCACATTGCCCTGCTGCAGCACCGAGGCCATGCGGGTATTGCCCACTTGGTCGGCGCGGGCCGGCAGATCGACCACTTCAGGAAGGTCAACGCGATGAAAGACAATGCCAGTATTGGGCGCGGCGGGGCGCAGGGTGATTTCTACCCTGCGTCCGGAGTGCAGGCCGACGCCTTTGGTACTGATGGCTTTCTGTATGGTGCGTTGACGTAACATATTCTTTTGTTGAACACAATCAGGCTGATTCGCTACCGTATAGTGTAACCGAATCAAGGGTTAACCATTAAATCTTTCTGTTTCAACCGACTTCAGCAGATCGATATACGCGACGGCGCACCGCCCCGGGGAAAGGGGGTGCGCCTATCGGTCGTTCAACCGGATTTGCATCCGGCAACATGTGAGAGGCAAGGCAGCTTACTGACCCGTGCGGGATCAGTCCGCTTGCTTGCGCAAAAAGGCCGGAATGTCGAAATGATCCATGCCGGCGGTTTCAAGGGCGCGCACCTGGGCAGTAGCCTGGCTGCGCGGGTTGCGGATGACGGCGGGAACTTCGGCGTTGCCGAAGTCGTGGCCACCCATGTAGGACAGATTGTCGGTGCCGGTACGCAGTTGCTCGGCAGGTTGCTGCACCAGTTGAGGACGCGCCACGGAGCGGCCCAGGCCAGTGGCCACGACCGTCACACGCAGGTTCTCGCCCATGGATTCATCGTAAGCCGTACCGAACACGATGGTCGCATCGTCGGCGGCATAGCTGCGGATGGTGTCCATGATCTCGCGTGTTTCGCGCATCTTCAGGGTGCGGCTGGCGGTGATGTTCACCAGCATGCCGCGTGCACCGTGCAGGTCGACGCCTTCCAGCAAGGGGCATGCAATGGCCCGTTCGGCGGCCACGCGCGCCCGGTCTGCGCCGGCTGCAATGGATGTGCCCATCATGGCCTGGCCCTGCTCGCCCATGATGGTCTTGACGTCTTCGAAGTCGACGTTCACATTGCCTTCGACGTTGATGATCTCGGCGATACCGGCGCACGCATTGTGCAGCACGTCGTCTGCCGATTTGAAGCAGTCTTCCTGCGTCGCATCATCATCCATCAGGTCGTACAGGTTTTCATTCAGCACGACAATCAAGGAATGTACATGCTTGGACAGCTCCGAAATACCTTCCTCGGCCATCTTCATGCGTTTGTTGCCTTCGAAGCCGAAGGGCTTGGTCACCACGCCGACTGTCAGAATGCCAAGTTCCTTGGCCACTTCCGCCACGACGGGGCCGGCGCCGGTACCGGTGCCGCCGCCCATGCCGGCAGTAATGAACACCATGTGCGCGCCGGTCAGGGCAGCACGAATTTCTTCGCGCGCCGTTTCGGCCGCTGCACGGCCTTGTTCAGGGCGTGCGCCGGCGCCCAGGCCAGTGCGGCCCAGGCGAATCTGCACCGGGGCCTCGCTGGTTGCCAAGGCTTGGGCATCCGTATTGGCGCATATGAACTCCACCCCGCTGACGCCGGAACGAATCATATGGGACACGGCATTGCCGCCCGCCCCGCCCACACCCACCACTTTGATGACGGTGCCGTTGGCGCTGGTATCGAGCATTTCAAAATTCATCATGATTGACTCCCTCACATATCCATAAAAACGACTAATTCAAAAATTCCCCAGTACTGCTTATTGTTCGGAATTGCTTCAAAGGAAATGCCAGCCTCCGGCTCGCACCTGATTTGAAACGCCTCCTGGAGCAGGCTTGTGCCGCCTGCCCATCAGGGCTGTCAGGCCCTAATTCATGAACCACTCTTTCATGCGCGCCAGCAAGGTCTTGAAGCTGCCCTTCTGTTGCGCTACCTTGCGCCCGCGGGCGCGCTGCAAACGGGCCTCGGACAGCAAGCCCATCACGGTGGAAAAACGCGGATTGTGCATGACGTCCGCCAGGCTGCCCTCATATGCGGGCACGGCGACCCTGACCGGCTTCAAAAATATGTCTTCGGCCAGTTCGACGATGCCCGGCATCAGCGTGGTGCCGCCGGTCAGCACCACGCCGGACGCCAGCAGATCCTCGTAACCCGATTCCCGCACGATCTGCTGCACAAAAGTGAACAGCTCTTCGACGCGCGGTTCGATCACGGCGCCCAACGCCTGGCGCTTGACCTGGCGGTTAGGCCGGTCGCCCAGGCCGGGCACTTCGATGTGTTCGTCGGCGCTGGCGAGCACCTGTTTGGCGATACCAAAGCGCAGTTTGATTTCTTCGGCGTCCGGCGTGGGCGTACGCAGCATGGCGGCGATGTCGCTGGTGATCTGGTCGCCGGCGATGGGCACCACGGCGGTGTGCCGTATGGCGCCGCCCGTGAAGATGGCGACGTCGGTGGTGCCGCCGCCGATATCGACCAGCACCACGCCCAGTTCCTTTTCGTCGGAGGTTAGGCAAGCCAGGCTGGACGCGAGCGGCTGCAGAATCAGGTCCTGCACTTCCAGGCCGCAGCGGCGCACACATTTCACGATGTTCTGTGCCGCGCTGACGGCGCCGGTGACGATGTGCACGCGCACTTCCAGGCGTAGCCCGCTCATGCCTATGGGCTCGCGGATATCCTCTTGCGAATCGACGATGAATTCCTGCGTCAGCACATGCAGCACCTGCTGGTCTGTCGGAATGTTCACCGCCTTGGCGGTTTCGATGACCCGCGCCACATCGGTCGCCGTGACTTCCTTGTCCTTGACCGCGACCATGCCGCTGGAATTGAAGCTGGTGATATGGCTGCCCGCAATGCCGGTATAGACTTCACGAATTTTGCAGACCGCCATCAATTCGGCCTCTTCCAGCGCACGCTGGATGGAATTGACTGTGGATTCGATATTGACCACCACCCCCTTGCGCATGCCTTGCGATTCGTGCTGGCCCAGGCCCAATACCTCAAAACGCCCTTCGGGCAATATTTCAGCGACAACGGCCACCACTTTGCTGGTGCCGATGTCCAGTGCAACGATCAGATCCTTGATGTCACGGGTCATAGTCTTTACTTCACAGAGGTATTGGTAACAGGGGCCAAGGTAATTGCGAAACCGTTGGCATAGCGTAAATCTGCACTGCTGATGGCGCGGTCGCCCAGCCGCTGGGCCAGTACGGGCCAGGCCTGCACAAAACGTTCAATGCGCGCTGCAAAAGGCAAGGCGCCCGACCGGCCATGCGGATCGGCCACGTCGGCGGCGGGATCGCGGCCCAGGCTCAGATGCAGCCCATCCGACAACTTGACCTCCCAGGCGTAGCGCGGACTGAGCGTCACTTCCTCGATGCGCAGGTTCAGTGGCGCAAACCAGCGGGCCAGTTCGGCATAGCGCTGCACCACCAGGCGCTCGGAACTTTCCGGTCCGTTCAACTGAGGCAGATTGGCGTCATCCGGCAAAGCCCCCTGGTTGGCAACGAAGGCCTCGCCCCAGCTGTTGATCATTTCGTTTTCATTCCACAGCGCCAAGGGTTGCTGTTCCTCGATCTGCACGCGCAGCGTATTGGGCCATACACGGCGTATCTGGGCGTGGCGGACCCATGGCACCTCTTCGATCACGGCACGCGTGTCATCCAGGTTGATGGAAAAGAAATTGCCCGCGACCTTGCCCGTGACGCTCGCCTGCACGCTGGCCGGCGACACATAGGTAAGATCTTCCGCTTCCAGCGGTTCAATTTGTATCGACGCTATCGCGAAGTAAGGCCGCTGCGCGACCCACACGACGGCGCCCGCAATCAAGGCGAGGACAGCCAGCAAAGCCAGCGTGTTCGCAATGAAGTTGGTCAGGCGTGCGTCGGAAAACACGGTGGCTCCTTAAGCAGTCGGCGGCGCCTGCACTTTGCAGGACGCGGTTTCCAGAATGGCCACGCACAGATCGGCGTAGCTCATGCCTTCGGCTTTGGCGCCCATGGGCACCAAAGAATGGCTGGTCATGCCGGGAGAAGTGTTCATCTCCAGCAGCCACGGCCGGCCTTGCTTGTCCAGCATGAAATCGGCACGTCCCCAACCTTCGCAGTCCAGCACCACATAAGCTTCCTCGGCGATGCGGCGCAAAGAGTCGCTCAGCGCTGCATCCAGATGTGCAGGGCAGATGTACTGGGTGTCGTTCGATACATACTTATGCTCGTAATCGTAGTTGCCGCCGGGCGCCACGATCTCGATAATGGGCAGCGCCCGGGCGGTCTTCCCCTTGCCCAGGATGGGCACGGTCAGTTCGCGGCCATCGATGAACTGCTCGGCCAGCACCTCTTCGTCATAGCGAGCCGCCAATTCGTAGGCGGCGCGCAACTCGGACACCGCCTCGACCTTGGTCACGCCCAGGGTCGAGCCCTCGTGCGGCGGCTTCACGATCAAGGGCAGGCCCAGCTCCTGGGCGACGCGCTCCAGGTCGGAATCTTGCGTCAACACGGCATAGGCCGGCGTGGGCAGCTGGTGGTGCAGCCATACCTTTTTGGTCATGATCTTGTCCATCGCCAGGCTGGAAGCAAGCGGGCCACTGCCGGTATACGGCAACTGCAGCAGCTCCAGCGCCCCTTGCAGCGTGCCGTCTTCGCCATGGCGGCCGTGCAAGGCGATGAACACCCTGTCGAAGCCGGCATTGATCAGGTCCACCAGCGTATAACGGCCCGTGTCGAATAAATGCGCGTCTATCCCGACGCTGCACAAGGCCTCGTACACGCCCTGACCGGACATCAACGACACCTCGCGCTCGGCGGATCTTCCGCCGTACAACACACCTACCCGCCCAAACTGCCTGCTCATATCACTGCTCCCAATTGGGCCGGCACCCTGCTGATGGAACCAGCCCCCATAACCACTACCACATCGCCACTGCGGGCGAAGTCCCGAATTGCTTGCGGCAATTCGGCAATATCCTCGACAAAAACCGGCTCGACCTTGCCGGCCACCCGTAACGCGCGCGCAAGGGAACGCCCATCGGCCGCGACCAGCGGCTGTTCTCCGGCCGAATAAACCTCCGTCAGCAACACCGCATCCGCCTGTCCCAGCACGCGCACGAAATCTTCAAAACAATCGCGCGTGCGGGTGTAGCGATGCGGCTGGAAGGCCAGCACGATGCGCCGATCGGGCCACGCGCCGCGTGCCGCAGCCAATGTGGCGGCCATTTCGACGGGGTGATGGCCATAATCGTCGACAACCGTGAAGGTGCCCCCACCGTGTTGCGATGCCACCGGGGCATCGCCCAGTTGCGTGAAACGCCTGCCCACACCGCGGAAATTCTCAAGCGCCGAGGCGATGGCGTCATCCGCCACCCCCAGTTCGGTCGCCACCGCGATGGTGGCCAGGGCGTTGAGCACATTGTGGCGGCCGGGCAGGTTCAAGGTCACCGACAAGGCGGGCAGCATGCCCGTCACGCCTTGCCTTTCCACGTCGAAATGCATGGCCGTGCCCACGGCGCGAACATTGCGCGCGCGCACCTGCGCGTCCGTATCTATACCGTAGGTCGTGACCGGCCGCGAAACAAAGGGAATGATTTCGCGGACATTGGCGTCGTCATTGCACAGCACGGCCGTGCCATAAAAAGGCAGACGCTGCGTGAACTCGATGAAAGCGCTCTTCAGCCGGGCGACATCGTGTCCGTAGGTGTCCATGTGGTCCACATCGATATTGGTGATGATGGCCATCACAGGCAGCAAATTCAGGAAAGAGGCATCCGATTCATCCGCTTCCACCACGATGTATTCGCCCTGCCCCAGTGCTGCGTTGGCACCCGCGGAATTCAGGCGCCCGCCGATGACGAAAGTGGGGTCGAGCCCGCCGCCGGCCAGCACACTGGCCACCAGGCTGGTCGTCGTCGTCTTGCCATGGGTGCCGGCGACGGCGATGCCGCGCTTGAGCCGCATCAATTCAGCCAGCATCAGCGCTCTGGGCACCACCGGTATGCGGGCAGCCCGCGCCGCGATGACTTCCGGGTTATCGGCGGCGACGGCTGTGGAGGTCACGATCGCGCCCACACCTTTTACATTGTCTGCGTCATGACCGATGGAAATGCGCGCACCGAGGCCCGCCAGGCGGCGTGTGACGGGCGAGTCCTGCAGATCGGATCCGCTGATGGAATACCCGAGGTTAAGCAACACCTCGGCGATGCCGCTCATGCCCGAGCCGCCGATGCCGACGAAATGTATGCTCTGGATGCGGTGCTTCATGGCTGACTCCTGACTACTAATTCGCACGCATCGGCAATGTGCGCCGTGGCGTCCAGGCACGCATGCTCATGCGCATGGGCCGCCACCTGGGCCAGGGCGGGGCGCGTGGTTCCTTGCAGCCATTCCGCCAACCATTCGGCGGTCATTTCCGACTGCGGCTGCAGCCAGCCGCCGCCGCAATCGCTAAGGTAACGGGCATTGGCCGTTTGGTGATCGTCGATGGCGTTGGGCAGCGGCACAAAAAGCGCTGCCACGCCGACCGCGGCCACTTCGGCGACCGTCATGGCGCCGGCGCGGCAAATCACCAGGTCGGCGTCGGATAGCGCCTGCGCCATATCGTCGATGAAGGCATGGCATACGGCCTGAACGCCGGCTTGCTCGTATGCGGCCCGCAGCGACGCAAGATGCCGCTCG
>JAEWEH010000322.1 GCA_023389535.1 Pseudomonadota bacterium | reverse complement strand
ATTCGTAGTCGGCGATGGTCTTGCCGTCTTCCTTCAGCGAGCCGTCCATCATGACGCTGGAAAAACCCAGGTCGATGGCGCCCTGGCAGATGGCGGGCGACTGCCCGTGGTCCTGGTGCATGACGACGGGAATATGGGGGTAGGATTCGACCGCGGCCTGGATGAGGTATTTCAGGAAGCCTTCGCCGGCGTATTTGCGCGCGCCGGCCGATGCCTGCATGATGACCGGGCTGTCGGTTTCATCAGCTGCTTCCATGATGGCTTGAACTTGTTCAAGATTGTTGACGTTAAAAGCCGGAATGCCATAGCCGTTTTCGGCGGCGTGGTCCAGCAACTGGCGCATGGAAACAAGGGCCATGAATAGACTCCTGAAATCTGATCATTAGAATAAGGTGAATCCGGTCATTTTACCCGAATGCGCGGTCGCATTCGGTCGGCCAAGTATCCAGAGGATACAGCCCAGCCCGGCCGCGGCTTGCGCGCCGCGCCTCATGGCAAGACCGGACAGGCGCCCCAGTTACGCTGGGGCCTGCCAACGCTAAACGGTCGTCCGCACAGGCCGGATGGCCGACTTCGGCCGGAAGGCTTTGATGATCTCTTCCCGGGTTTCGATATACGGGCCGCCTATTAAATCGATGCAATAAGGGACGGCTGCAAAGATGCCCGGGACTGCGGCATGCCCGTCGCCCCCTTTCAGCCCTTCCAGGGTCTCTTTGATGGCTTTGGGTTGCCCCGGCAGGTTGATGATCAGCGCGGCGTGCTTGTCGGTTTCGCGTATCACGGCCACCTGGCGGGAAAGGATGGCGGTCGGGACGAACTTCAAACTGATCTGGCGCATTTGTTCGCCGAAACCGGGCATCTCGCGCGTGGCGACGGCCAGCGTGGCTTCCGGAGTCAGGTCACGCCGGGCGGGGCCGGTGCCCCCCGTCGTCAGGACCAGGTCGCAGCCCAAGGTATCCACAAGCTCGATCAAGGCTGCTGAAATGCGGGAGGGTTCATCGGGGACCAGCCGGGTGGCAAACTGAGGCGGTTGCACCAGGGCGGCCTCCAGCCATTCCTGCAGGGCCGGTATGCCTTGATCCTGATAGACCCCGCTGGAGGCGCGGTCGGAAACTGACACCAGACCCACCAGGAGTTCGTCGGGGTGCTTGCGCACAAGTGCTTGTTGCTGCGTCGTCATGATGCTGATTCCAAATACTAATGTTTGACGGCGATGGTCTTGACGACGGTGAAGCCGTACAAGGCTTCAAAGCCTTTCTCGCGCCCATAGCCGGACTGCCCGGTGCCGCCGAAGGGCAGCTCCACCCCGCCGCCGGCACCGTAATTGTTGATGAACACCTGCCCCGACCGCAACTTGCGGGCCATGCGGAATTGCCGGCTGCCATCCTGGGTCCAGACGCCCGCCACCAGACCGAAGGCCGTGCCATTGGCAATGCGAATGGCATCGGCCTCGGTTTCGAAAGGAATCGCAGCCAGCACCGGCCCGAAGATTTCTTCCTGAGCCAGTCGGTGCGTGGGCAATACATCGCCAAGCAGGACGGGAGCCTGATAAAAACCGCCCTTGGGCGCGTTGGCATCCAGGACGCCTTGCGCTGCGACGGAAATGCCCGCGCTGTCGGCCTCGTTCAGGTAGCCGCGCACACGCTCGAGCTGCCTGGCGCTGATCAGCGGCCCGCAATCGGGGTCGTCGCCGGCGTGCCCGGTGCGCGTAGCCTTGAACAGTTCCGCCAGGCGCGCCAGCACATCGGCGTAGATGGCGCGCTGCACCAGCAAGCGGCTGCCGGCCGAGCACGTCTGGCCGGCATTCTGGATGATGGCATTCAAAACCACGGGCAGGGCCGCATCGATATCGGCGTCGGAAAACAGGATTTGCGGGGACTTGCCGCCCAGTTCCAGCGTCGCCGGTGCGAAATGCGCGGCGGCGGCCATGGCCACCTGCTTGCCCGTCTGCGGCGAACCGGTGAATGAAATGTGGTCTATGCCCGGATGCGCCGACAGGGCCGCGCCGGCCTCCGCGCCCAGCCCCGTGCAGATATTCAACGCGCCTGCGGGCAAGCCGGTTTCCATGGCGATTTCAGCCACTTTCAGGATAGAAAGGCAGGCGTCTTCCGCGGGTTTGACCACGCAGGCATTGCCGGCCGCCAGCGCCGCGCCCACACTGCGCCCGAAGATCTGCATGGGATAGTTCCACGGCACAATATGGCCGGTGACGCCATGAGGCTCACGTATCGTCATCACGGTGTAATTGGCGGGATAAGGGATGGTCGCGCCGTGCAGTTTGTCGACCGCGCCGCCGTAGAACTCGAAATATCGTGCCAATGCGGCGGCATCCGCCTTCGCTTGGCGCAGGGGTTTGCCCGTATCCCGGGACTCCAGATGCGCGAGTTCGTCCTGATGCGCCAATAGGGCTGCACTCAGGCGCAGCAGCAAACGGCTGCGCTCGGCTGGCGGCATGGCGCCCCAGGCGCCTTCGTAGGCCGAGCGCGCCGCATGCACCGCAGTGTCGATATCGGCCGCCCCGGAACGGGCGATCTCCGCAAAAAACTGGCCATCGGACGGGTCGACCACCGGCAGGGACTGCCCTGATAACGCGCTTACCCATTTGTTGGCAATGAAATTCTTGTAGATCATGTCGTAGGCCTCGTCGTGGTCGGCTTGTAACCGGTATGCCCCGCAGCCGGCAAGCGGGCTGTCGGGCTATCATTCTACGATGTAGCATAGCATTCGAAAAATCCTCTCATGCCCCTCGATCTTCCCTTTGTACTTATCGTCGGCGGCGACCTCGCTCAGCGCAGCGGCAGGCTGCTGCAAGAGCAAGGGTGCGCAGTACTGGGCCTGCGCCGCCATCCTCCCGCCAATGAAGCACAAGGTCTGCGCTGGATCGCGGCCTCTGTAACGGATAGCGCCGCGCTGCGTGCGCTGCCGCGCAACATCAGCCATGTGCTCTACGCGCCGGCCCCCGGCGAACGCAGCGAGGCCGCCTACCGCGCGGTATTCATCGAAGGGGTAAGCAAGCTCTTGGACAAACTGGACAGGCCGGCCCTGCGGCGCTTCCTCTTTGTGTCGTCCAC
>JAEWEH010000320.1 GCA_023389535.1 Pseudomonadota bacterium | reverse complement strand
CAACAGCACATAGATGACGGCCCCGATCAGGCTCCAGTTGATCATGGCCAACGAAACTTGGAAGAGCGCAATGCGCAACGACGGCAGTTCTATGGTGTGGCCGTGCACCTTCCACGAGCGGGTGCGTGAGACGCCGCACATCACTAGATAGGCCACAATCGCAACCACCATGATCATGCCGATCACGCGCAATGCATCGCTGCCCAGCTTCCAATTTTCCGGCAAGCGCACGCCACCTAACGCGAAGATGATGCCGGCGAGCATCACATAGCCTATCCAGTTTGTCGCCAGACTCATGCCCATGACGCGCAGCGTCACGCCTTGCGCAAGACCTTGTTTGGTATACAGCCGCAAACGCATCCCCAGCCCCCCCACGGGTGCGCCCAGATTCATGGTGAATGCGTAGCTGATAAAGCCCACCATCATGCAGCGCCACCAGACGAGTGCGTGGCCGGTATACCATCTGCCCAGCAAGTCAAAGCAGCTATAAAGCAAGTAGCTGGCGAATGTAATCGCAGCGGCCAGCCACAACGTGCGTGCGGGCATGGCCGCTATGGCGTCGAGCACTTCTCCCCAATGCACGCGGGTAGCAGCAAAGATCAATAAAGTCACCACCAATGCCACAAAGCAGCCGGTGGCCCACTTCTTGATCGCCGGCCAGTGCGCATGCGTCCATTCTTTCAGTGCTTTAGTATTGTTCATCGTCAAGGTCCTTCCCCGCGAAAACCATGCCGCACATGCCGACATCCGGATATCTGCGCGTTCATGGCATTAGTTCCGTGCAGCGTCAGAAAGCCTAAGCGCCATCCATAGGGGGATGGACGGACGTCAGAGCCGGCTTGCGTACTGGCAACCAGCTCACCCACGAAGGAAAGCGGCGCAGGAAGTGAAAGACGAACACCCCCACCAGTACCCGTTGTATCTTGCGGCGCGGCCGTGGCATGCGCTCCATCGCCTGGCAGTGGTCTTTAATCAGTCTGTCCAGGCTTTCCAGCAGTTCCGTGCTGAACTTGCGGTCACGCATCATGACATTCGCTTCCAGGTTCAAGGCCAGGCTGAGCGGGTCCAGGTTGCTCGACCCTACCGTCGCCCAGACACCGTCCACGGTGGCGACTTTTCCATGCAGAGGCCGCTCGCAATATTCATAGATCTCTACACCGGCTGAGAGCAGGTAGTCATACAGCATCGTGGCTGCGAAGCGCGCGATAGGCATATCAGGCTCGCCCTGCAGGATGAGCCTGACGCGAACGCCACGCTTGGCGGCATTGCGCAGGTCACGCAAGAACCGATACCCAGGAAAGAAATAAGCATTAGCGATGGTAATGTCGCGTTGCGCCGCCCGTATCCCTATACGGTAATGCAGCTCTATGTCGTTGGCGTGCCGATCATTGTCGCGAACGACCAGTGCAGCAGCGCTTTCGCCCGGCGCCGGCTGGGGCCGGCGGCTCTTGCGTCGCGGAAGCCGCCAGGGTAACCGCGGGCGCACCGGCGCCAGTGCTTCTGCCTCGAAGCGAGCAATGTCCTCCACGAGAGGTCCTTGTATGGCCATCGCATAGTCCTGCTTGGCGGCCGGCCCGAAATCCGCAAGATGGTCCGCACTGAAGTTGATGCCGCCAACAAACGCCAGTACCCCATCAACCACCACGATTTTGCGATGCAAGCGCCGGAATACGTTGGTGCGCATCCCAAGACGGCGGGGCCGCGGGTCAAACACATGGAAGCCGACACCCAGGCTGGTCATCGCTTCGATGAATTCGCGGCTCAAGTCGGCCGATCCATATCCATCCACCGTAATGTCAACATGGACGCCTCGCCGCGCCGCTTCGATCACCGCCTGCTGCAGTTCCTTCCCTACTTTATCTTCGAAAATGATGAATGTTTCCAGCACAACGCTGCGTTCCGCCGTGCGTATCGCGTCGAACACGGCGGGGTAGAACGCCTCTCCATTTTCCAGGAGCGTCAGGCGATTGCCGGTAGTCCAGTTGGTGCTCATAGCTTTAGTTCTGCTGCAAGAGGCGCATGGTCGGACAGGTGAGTCCATGGCCGCGACGCCAAGGCAACAGGGTTGAAGTCCTTGACATTTCTTACGTAGATACGGTCCAGTCGCAAGATGGGGAAACGGGCCGGGAAGGTGCGCGCCGCTCCGCCATGCCTTTCGCTGAAGACCTCTTTCAAACCGCTACGCCCTACTAGCGCCCTTTGACTGCGCAACCGCCAGTCGTTGAAATCGCCGGCCACGACCAGTGGCGCATCTGGCGGAATTTCCTCTTCTATCAGCTTGCACAGATAGGCCACCTGACTGCTGCGATGTCTTTCATGCAGGCCCAGATGCACGCATATGGCATGTATCGCCGTCCCTCCTAGGGGCGGGCGCAGCACGCAGTGCAGCAGGCCGCGCTTTTCGTGTTTGCCCACGGATACATCTATATTGTCATAGCGTTCAATGGGGAATTTGGACAGCACTGCATTTCCGTGGTGCCCGTGCGGGTAAACCGCATTGCGTCCATAGGCATAGGCGGTCCAGATGGAATCTGCAAGAAACTCGTATTGGCTTATCGATGGCCACCGCGTAAGCTTGGAGGCATGGCGGTGATGGGCCCCGAGCACTTCTTGCAGGAAGACGATATCGGCATGGGTCGCCCGGATGGCGTCACGCAGCTCGTGCAAGATAAAGCGCCGGTTAAGGGCAGTAAAGCCCTTATGGGTATTGACCGTTAGGATTTTGAGCGTGAACGGTTCCTCGATAGTCATGAAGGCCTGCGTCAGTCAGTGTTGACTGAGCCCTCAGCAAAAACCATGCCCGTACGGCCTGCACCGCCACGGTTCTTAGCTTAGCAACAGTCCATCATCGGCCAATGTTTCGCCGCGTACTTTCTCGAACATATGCAATAAGTCGGGCACATCCAGCCCCCGGCGTTCCTGGCCCGCGACATCCAGCACCACGACGCCTTGATGCAGCATCACCGTGCGCTCGCCCACATCCAGTGCCTGGCGCATGCTGTGCGTGACCATCATGGTGGTGAGCTGGTTCTCGGCCACGATGCGCGCGGTCAGTTCCAACACAAATTGCGCAGTGCGAGGATCCAGCGCGGCCGTGTGCTCATCCAGCAAAAGAATGCGCGAAGGCCTGAGCGCCGCCATGAGCAAGCTGACCGCCTGGCGCTGCCCGCCCGACAGCAAGCCGATACGGTCGGACAAGCGATGTTCCAGCCCCAGGCCCAAAGTCGCAAGCCGTTCGCGGAATTCGTCCCGCATGGCGTGCCTTACGGCCCGGGACAAGCCACGGCGCTCGCCGCGGCTATAGGCCAGCGCCATGTTTTCCTCGATCGTCAGATCTTCGCAGGTCCCGGCCATGGGATCCTGGAAGACGCGGGCCACCCGCTTGGCGCGGTCCCAGACGGGCTGCCTGGTGACATCCTGGTCGTCTATGGAAATGCTGCCGCTATCGACAAGCAGGTCTCCGGACACAGCATTCAGGAAAGTCGATTTGCCGGCGCCGTTAGAGCCAATGACGGTGACGAACTGCCCCGCCGGGATATCCAGCGATAAGCCGCGCAGCGCACGGGTTTCGATAGGCGTGCCGGGATTGAAGGTAATGTGGAGATTCTTTGCGCTCAACATGTCAGCGTGCTCCGTTCTTGCCGCGTAAACGCTGCTTGATCAGAGGGATGACCAAGGCGATGGTGACCAGGACCGCGGTGACGAGGTTCAGGTCCTGGGCCTTCAGGCCGATGAAATCGGCATTCAATGCCAGGGCAATGAAGAAACGGTAAAGCACTGCCCCTACAATGACCGCCAGCGTCACGATGGCCATGCGTCGCGATGGCATGATGCTTTCACCGACGATCACCGCCGCCAAGCCGATGACAATGGTGCCTATGCCCATGGAAATATCAGCGCCGCCCTGGGATTGCGCAAACAGCGCCCCGGCCAATGCACACAGCGCGTTCGAAATGGCCATGCCGGCCAGCACGCGGCTACCTGTGGCCACCCCTTGGGCGCGCGCCATGCGCGGATTGGAGCCGGTCGCACGCATGGCCAGGCCGGCCTGGGTGGCAAAATACCAGTCCAGCGCCAATTTGACGATCACGACCACCACCAACAGGATGATGGGCCGCATGATGTAGTCGCTGATTCCTTCGGGCTGCAGCACGGTGAAGACAGTGGGTTCGCTGATCAGCGGCACATTTGGGCGCCCCATGATGCGCAGGTTGATGGAATACAGCGCAATCATCATCAGAATGCTGGCCAGCAAGTCCATGATCTTCAGTTTGACGTTCAGCCAGCCGGTAATCATGCCTGCCAGAGCGCCGGCGAAGGTGGCCACCAGGGTCGAAGTGAACGGATCCAGACCGAAACTGATCAAGGTGGCAGCCGTCGCCCCGCCCAGAGGAAAGCTGCCGTCGACCGTCAAGTCGGGAAAGCGCAGGATGCGAAACGAAATCAGCACACCAAGTGCAACCAGGCCGAAAATGAGGCCGATTTCCAGTGCGCCCCATAAGGAATAAAGAGACATGGATGGGCTATCGTCAGTATAGGGACGTAAACGGAAACAGGCGGGCTGCCTTACAACCCGCCTGCCTTATCGAAGCACCGATTTTAATCGATCTCGCCGGACGCCTATTTCACAACTTGTGTGGCCGATTTCACGAAAGCGTCCGAAAGCTCGACGCCCTGCTTCTTGGCTGCTTCGGGATTGATGAAGAGTTCAAGCTTGTCGCTGGTTTCGGAAGCAAGATCGCCGGGTTTCTGACCTTTCAGGATCTTGACGACCATTTTGCCGGTTTGCACGCCCAAGTCATGGTAGTTGACACCCAAGGCCGCAATCGCGCCGCGCTTGACGCTGTCAGTATCGGAAGCAACCAGGGGAATCTTGGCGTCCATCCCGACTTTCACCATGGCCTCATAGGCCGAGACCACATTGTTGTCGGTGTTGGTATAGATGACATCGACCTTGCCGACCAGGCTGCGCGCGGCGGCGCCGACATCGACCGTGCGGGCTGCGGTGGCCTCTACCAGCGACATGCCCGACTGCGGCAGCAATTCGCGCAGTTTCTTGACCACCACGACGGAATTGGCTTCGCCCGGGTTGTAAACCATGCCCACGCGCTTCGCCTGGGGAACGACTTTCTTGATCAGCGCTACCTGCTTATCCAG
>JAEWEH010000282.1 GCA_023389535.1 Pseudomonadota bacterium | reverse complement strand
CAAGGCCGTATGCCAGGCCGCGCGCCCCTCGGTGGGATTGGCGCTGCCCCCGGAGAACAAGCGGTCCCGCATTGCATCGAAGTTGCGCGCCGCCAGCAGGGCCTCGCCTGCTTGCGTCAAGGCGGGTGAACTGGCCTGGCCGCTGATATCCAGTGCAATGCCGGCCGCTTCGATGATGTGCAGCTCGTCCACATGGATGGGGGCGCCGGTGGCGGCCTCTTTGAAGGCTTCCCATTGCGGCAGCGCGCTTAGGGGCGGTATCTCGGGAAAAGTGGGCGCAGACAGGGAAGAAGACGGCTTGCGGGTCACGGGCTATCCTTCGGCGAAATGATCGGTCTCCCGATTGTATGCCTGTATGCCGGACCGCTGCTGTCGGCCAGGCCGCCGGCGCGCCATGTCGTGCACGGGCGCTGGCCGGGGCCGATAAAGCCTAGTGTCCTGCTTGATCAATCCGCACGGTCAGACTCGGCGAATGCATTGCAGGGATTAAGCAAACAGGAAACTAGCGCCTGCGTCGTGCCACGGCGCCGGCAGGCGGGCGCCCAGCAATATGGCGGAACGTGATGCGCGCCTTGCTCAGATCGTAGGGGGAGATTTCCAGCGAGACTTTGTCGCCGGCCAGGATGCGGATGTGGTGCTTGCGCATTTTGCCGCCGGTGTAGGCGACGACAGGGTGCCCGTTGTCCAGCGTGACACGAAAACGGGAATCCGGCAGAACTTCAGTAACGAGTCCGCCCATTTCAATCAACTCTTCTTTCGCCATGAATGATTTCCTATGCTAGTTCAAAAAATGCACGACTCCAGCCGCGCCATGGCGGCTGTTCGCCAGAAACGCGCAAACGCGCAGCGACCGGCACCGCAATGGCGGCCTGGGACGAGAAGTGCTTCGCAACGCACTATGGCGTCTTGGTGCTGCGTTCCGATGCCGGAACGTGTAAAGCGGCATGCCGCCTTGCAAGCAAGGCAATCGGCACATATAGCTGGCCAGCGTTAATTCAGCGTAGTCAAAACTGCTGCGTGCGCATCAAATGCGCTGCTGTGTGGGCTGCAGGCCTTCAACTGCGTGTGCGGCCTGTGCGACTGAAAAGGGGGTACTGCTGGCGTTTTGCTTTCAAATACAACGATTTAGCTATTCAATGATAGCACAGATGGCTGTTCAGGGGAATGGTGACGCGCATAAAACGGCCCGCACATGATGTGGGCCGCCCCGAGGATGCAGTGATGCATAAGCACAATCCGACGGCGATCTGTTTGAGCCATCAGCCGCTCGGCGTTGGCGTGACCTCGCATACTTGCGCCGTAGGCCTCAAGGTCATGCCAGTTGCCGGACCACTTGGATTAAGCCTCTGATCATAACTGGAGGACTTCCTTTTAATGATAGTTGGGTTGTCAGTTGACAACCTTGGCGATCATCCCCATACTAAGGATCACTGATGGCTCGTTCCCCTCATCCGAAGAAAGAGGTTGAAGACGCTCTCAGACATGCTGAGCAAGATGGTTGGCGCATCGAGGTTGGTGGCGGCCATGCTTGGGGACGACTTTACTGCCCATATAACGATACCGACTGTCGCTGCGGCGAGTTCTGCATCATCAGCATCTGGAGCACACCGAAGAACGCGGGCAACCATGGCCGCGCTTTGCAGCGTGTCGTAGACAACCGCGCCATACATCGTAAGCAGCGGGAAGCTAACGGAGACGCCAAGGAATAGCGCGATGGAGTTTACCTTCACTTTGAAATACCAGCTTGCCGACGATGACAGCGACCTGGCTACGCTGATCGAACGCCTGGCCGGAGCCGGTTGCGATGATGCCTTGGTCGGCATTGGACGGCCAGGCCGCCTAGCGCTTGAGTTCACCCGCGAAGCCGCCGACGCCGATTCCGCGGTTCATAGCGCATTGGCCGACGTACGCCGCGCTGCGCCCTCGACCCAATTGATCGAAGTGGCGCCTGACCTGGTGGGTCTGACCGAAGTGGCCGACATCGTGGGTGTGTCGCGGCAAAATATGCGCAAACTGATGCTGGCCCATCCGGGCAGCTTCCCGGCGCCTGTGCACGAGGGCAGTGCCTCGATCTGGCATCTGGCCGACGTGCTGGCTTGGTTGCAAGCCAAAGGCAATTATCCGCTGGCCGAGAATGCGCTCGGCATAGCGCGGGCCGCTTTGCGGGTCAACGTGGCGAAGGAGGGGCGGCGGCTGCCGCGGTCCGCATCCAAAGAGCTGGAAGCGCTGATCGGATAGAGCTAAATAACGCTACACGACCCCCAGCGGCAGCGCCGTCTTGTACGACACTTGCTTTAACGCGAAGCTGGACCGGATCTTGTCGATGCCGGGTATGGGGGTCAGCTGCTCCAGGATGAAATGCTCCAGCGCGTGGATGTCCTTGACGGCCACGCGTATCAGGTAGTCCGAATCGCCAGTCATCAAATAGCATTCCATGACCTCATCGTGCTCGGCGACGCGGCGCTCGAAATTGGCCAGGGCTTCCTTGTCCTGCGACTTCAGGCTAATAGAGATAAAGACATTCAGCCCCAATCCCAGCGCAGCGGCATTGGCCAGCGCCACATAGCGCACGATGATGCCCGACGCTTCCAGGGCCTTGACCCTCGCCAGGCAAGGGGAGGGCGACAGATGCACCCGCCGGGCCAGCTCCACATTGCTTAGCGAACCGTCGCGCTGCAATTCATCCAATATGCGTAAGTCCGTTGCATCCAGCTTCATGTGCTTCCAAGTTGGTGATTAAAAGCACATTATGCCGGAAATGGGCGGCGATGCATGCCGAATCGAAACCACATGCCAGCGACGCCGTCGGACAATATAAACCCATGCAGTTCCGTAGCCGTACGCAGGCGTGGCACAGATCCAGACGGTGCAGATCGGGGTGCAGAGCAGCCGATCGGCCATGCGGAAAGAGTAAGGCAAGCAGGACCAGCCAGATCACAAAGCAACACAGATAAGCGACACCATCATCCTTCGAAGGCGACAACCATGAATTCCCCCATCCCCATGCATCTCTTCAAAGACGCGGCGGCCGGCAGTGCGGACGGCATGCCGCAAGACATCGACCCGCAGGAAACGGCGGAATGGCATGAAGCCTTTGAGTCCTTGATCGCCGCCCACGGGCGCGAACGGGCCGCCTTCATGCTGGACGAACTTTGCCGCCTGGGGGACAAATGGCATCTGGCCTGGCATCCCCCCATCGGCACGCCCTACGTGAATACCATCTCCGCCGCCGAGCAGCCGCCCTTCCCGGGCGACCTTGCCATGGAACAGAAGCTGGGCGCGCTGATCCGCTGGAACGCACTGGCCATGGTGGTGCGGGCCAACGCCGCCTATGGCGAACTGGGCGGCCACATTGCCAGCTACGCCAGCGCGGCCGACCTGTTCGAAGTCGGCTTCAATCACTTCTTTCGTGCCGGCGCAGTCGCCCCCGGTCAATCGGCGCCGAACCAGGGCGGAGGCGACCTGGTGTTCCTGCAGCCGCACAGCGCGCCCGGCGTCTACGCCCGCGCCTACCTGGAAGGCCGTTTCAGCGAACACGACCTGGCCCACTACCGTCAGGAAATCAGCGGCCCGCAGCAGGGTGCACGGGGCTTGTCCAGCTATCCCCATCCCTATCTGATGCCGGATTTCTGGCAGTTTCCCACCGGCTCCATGGGCATAGGCCCCATCAGCTCCATCTATCAGGCGCGCTTCATGCACTACCTGACCCACCGCGGCCTGCTCGACTGCTCGGGGCGCAAGGTATGGGGCATATTCGGCGACGGCGAAATGGACGAGCCCGAATCCATGAGCGCCCTGACGCTGGCGGCGCGCGAAAAGCTGGACAACCTGATCTGGGTCGTCAATTGCAACTTGCAGCGCCTGGACGGCCCGGTGCGCGGCAATGCCCGCATCATCGATGAATTGGAAAAGCTGTTCCTGGGCGCCGGCTGGAACGTCATCAAGGTTTTATGGGGCAGCGACTGGGACGGCCTGTTCGCGCGCGATACCAGCGGGGCACTGGCTCGGGCGCTGTCCAACACCGTCGACGGCCAAATGCAGACCTTCGCCGCTAAAGACGGCCGCTACAACCGCGAACACTTCTTCGGCCAGAGCCCGGAACTGGCCCGCCTGGTGGAGGGCATGAGCGACGAAGAGATCGACGCCTTGCGCCGCGGCGGCCACGACCTGGTCAAGATCCACGCCGCCTATGCCGCGGCGGCACGCCACCAGGGGGCGCCCACCGTCATCCTTGCCCATACCAAGAAAGGCTATGGCATGGGCGCCGCGGGCCAGGGCCGCATGACCACGCATTCGCACAAGAAGTTCGAAGACACCGACCTGCTGGAATTCCGCAATCGCTTCGACTTGCCGCTTAGCGACGAACAGGCCTTGCGCCTGGATTTCTACAAGCCCGCCGAAGACAGCGCCGAACTGCGTTACCTGCGCCAGCGCCGCCAGGCCCTGGGGGGCCCCTTGCCTGCGCGCCAGACACAGGCGGATCCCATTCCGGTGCCTGCGGTGGCCGACTATGCGCGTTTCGCGCTGCAAGCCGATGGTAAGGAAATGTCCACCACCATGGCCTTCGTGCGCATGCTGGGCGGCCTGATGAAAGACGCCCAGCTGGGCCCGCGCATCGTGCCCATCGTCG
>JAEWEH010000245.1 GCA_023389535.1 Pseudomonadota bacterium | reverse complement strand
GTTTCGATTCTCGTCAATAATCGTTCGCACTCATGCGTATATGCTTAGCGAAGTCGTCCCAAGCTTAGTGGCAAGGCGCCGCCCGGATCAGCCTCTTGCATTTGTTTCTTGATCCGATTGAATGCGGCCTCCAGCGTCAAGGCGCAACTACGATGAGCGTGCGCCGTTCTTTCACCATATATTTATTAAAAGACGCAGACAAAATGAACTGCCCCCTGAAGTTGATAAACAACTTCAGGGGGCAGTTCAGCAGTCTAAAGAGATAGCTTTGCGCCACCGTGGTAGGGGATGTTACGGCCCGCCGCGGGGAAAATTAGCGCGCTATTGCCCTTCCAGGAAGCTCTTCAGCTTGTCCGCACGGCTAGGGTGGCGCAGTTTGCGCAAGGCCTTGGCTTCGATCTGGCGGATGCGTTCGCGGGTGACATCGAACTGTTTGCCGACCTCTTCCAGCGTCTGGTCGGTGCTCATTTCGATGCCGAAACGCATGCGCAGCACCTTGGCTTCGCGAGGCGTCAGGGAATCGAGCACTTCCTTGACCACGTCGCGCATGGATCCGTGCAACGCCCATTCCGACGGCGACAGCGTGCCCGTGTCCTCGATGAAATCGCCCAGGTGGGAATCGTCATCGTCGCCGATGGGCGTTTCCATGGAGATCGGCTCTTTGGCGATCTTCAGGATCTTGCGCACCTTGTCTTCCGGCATGTCCATCTTCTGAGCCAGGGTCGCGGGATCCGGCTCGGAACCGGTTTCCTGGAGAATCTGGCGATTGATGCGATTCATTTTGTTGATCGTTTCAATCATGTGCACCGGAATACGGATGGTGCGCGCCTGGTCGGCGATGGAACGGGTAATGGCTTGCCGTATCCACCACGTGGCGTAGGTCGAGAACTTGTAGCCGCGACGGTATTCGAACTTGTCCACCGCCTTCATCAGGCCAATATTGCCTTCCTGGATAAGATCCAGGAACTGCAAACCGCGGTTGGTGTACTTCTTGGCGATCGAAATCACCAGGCGCAGGTTGGCTTCGGTCATTTCGCGCTTGGCCTTGCGTGCCTTGGCTTCGCCGGTCGCCATGCGCTTGTTGACATCTTTCAGATCCTTGAGCGGCAGCACGACACTGGTTTGCAGGTCGATCAGCTTCTGCTGGATTTCCTGCACGGCCGGGATGTGGCGCTCGAGGGTTTCCGAATAAGAATGCCCTGCCGCGACTTCGTCCAGCACCCAGTTCAGGTTGGTTTCGTTGCCCGGGAAGACCTTGATGAAGTGTGCACGCGGCATGCCGGCGCGATCCACGCAGGTATGCAAGATGGCGCGTTCCAGCTTGCGTACTTCGCCCACTTGTTCGCGCAGGGTGTCGGCGAGCTTCTCGACCATCTTGGCCGTAAAACGCACACCCATCAGCTCGTTCAGTATGGCTTCCTGTGCAGTGATGTATTCCTCGGCCTGGTAGCCGTCGCGCTCGAACGCCTTGCGCATCTTTTCGAACCAGACGCCGATGATCTCGAATTTCTTGAGCGACTTGGTGCGCAAGTATTCCAATTGCCGGCTGCTCATGCCGCCGGCGGGACCGTCTTCGTTTTCGTCGTTGTCGACCGCTACGCCCGCCCCGGCGTATTCCTCGCCTTCCTGGTCGATAAGGCCATCGACCACTTCGTCGATCTGGGCGTGGCCGTCGCGCACGCGCTGCACGTACTGCAGGATTTCGTTGACCGTGGTCGGGCAGGCAGCAATGGCCATGACCATGTGCTTCAGGCCGTCTTCGATGCGCTTGGCGATTTCGATCTCGCCTTCGCGAGTAAGCAGTTCCACCGTACCCATTTCGCGCATATACATGCGGACCGGGTCGGTCGTACGGCCGAAATCAGAATCCACCGTGGTCAGTGCGGCTTCGGCTTCGTCTTCGACATCGTCGTCGCTGGACGCCACCGGCGCGTTGTCGCTCATGAGCAGTGCATCAGCATCGGGCGCCTGGTCGTAGACCGAGATACCCATGTCGCTGAAAGTACTGATGATGCCGTCTATCGCCTCGGCGTCTACCAGGTCGTCCGGCAGGTGGTCGTTGATTTCGCCATAGGTGAGATAGCCGCGTTCTTTGCCCAGCTTGATCAGGACCTTCAGGCGATTGCGGCGGGCTTCCTGTTCTTCAGGAGTCATCTGGCTGCGTGCCGGCACATCTTTGTCGCCCTTGCCGCGTTTGCCGCCGCGTTTGGGCAACGGCTTGAGATCGGGGATGACTTCGGCATCGCCGTTATCGTCGTCGTGGAAATCGACCGTGTCGGTATTGGCGTTTTTGGCAGGACGCCCGGGCCGGCGGCCAGTGGGCGCCTTCGCCTTCTTGGGCTCGGCGCCGGTTTTCGCCGCGACGGCTTTCTTGACAGCGGTTTTCTTTGCCGCGGCCTTTTTGGCAGGGGCTTTCTTTGCCGCAGCCTTTTTCGCAGCGGGCTTCGCTTCAGCCGCCGTATCAGTCATGGCGCCCCCCTCGGCTTTCACAGCCGTTTTTTCGGCCGTTTTGCTTGCCGCAACGGTTTTTACTTGCTTTACAGCGTCGTCCGCTGCCAGAGGGGTCTTACCGGTAACTTGGGTCATAGTCACTTCCGTATACGCAAAAGCACCCGACCGGCCTGAGCCGCCGAGTGTTGCAGGGCAGAACTTACTATCGCGGGTCCCTTATACAGCATCCATACGTGCAGCGTGCGCCGTGCCTGTACCTATCCGTGCCGCCCCGGCAGGAAGTATCCCCGATGGCCTATGCCATTACAGGGCAAAAAGGGGCTGGCTGGTGTGCATGCCTGTCGCAACGCGTAAAGCCCGAAGGCCGCCGCATTAAGACTTCGCGAAAACTTTTAATTTTACCGCACTTGAGGCGAAGAAACACTAGTTAACAATGTGATCCGTCGCGTCAATTCCTGATACCTTCTCCTTGAAAACTCATCTTTCAAGCCGTCGCGTATCAGCGCCAACTGTTCCGCCTTGATGGCGGTCAGCTCGATGCGCTGCAGCGCGTCGTTCCATTCTGCCTGCGGGTTGGGCAGATCTTCCTGGCCCAGCAGCTCGGGGGTCAGAGTTGCCAGCACGCTTTCCAGATCCGAACCCGGTTCAGCTGCCTGCAATAGCGCCCCAGCGTGGCGTGCGCCGCTAAGATTGGCCAGAGTAATCAGGTCTCTTACCAGTACAAGATGGGGGCCATGCTCGAGTATTTCAAGTTGCTGCTCTCCTAGGCCGGAAACGATTTCCGGATGCGCCAGCAAAAGCCGCAGCAAGCGCTTCGCCATAGGCGTCACCGCATGCGTCGGCTTGCGCGCCGGCTTGCCGCGCGAAGGACGCGCAGTCGGGTAGCCGGCATCATAGGTATCCAGCTCCGGTGAACCGTCGTACTCCGGCAGGTCGAATTCCGGGATGTCCATGAATCCGGCCGGTTCGCCTTGCAAGTCCGACATATGCGCGTCATAAGGCTGTGTGACACCGGAATGCGCCCCACCAGCCGCCGTAGCTTCATCGCCCAGCCCGGAATGCACTATTCCGGCCTGCTGGACGCCAGCTTGCCGCCCCGGCGCAGCACCCCCTGCCCCGGCGCGGCCCGCTTCCGCTTGCCCGGCGACGGCCGCCCGCGCCGCCTGCAATATCGCCGCGAGCTCTTCCGGCGTCAATTGCACCAGCTTGGCGAATTCACGTTCGATCTGCATCCGCAGAGTGCTGTCCGGCAACAGGGCCAGCAAAGGACGCGCCTCATGCACGCAGGCTGCCCGGCCTTCGGCCTCGTCCATGCGGTGGCGGGAGGCCAGTTCTTCGAGCATGAAGCGCGACAGCGGCATGGCCTCGGCCAAGGTCGCGCGAAAGGCCTCCACGCCGTATTCCCGAATATAGGAATCAGGGTCGTGGTCGGCAGGCAGGAACAAAAACCGTATCGACACATCGTCGCGTGCCAAAGGCAGGCAGGTCGTCAAGGCGCGCCAGGCCGCCCGTCGCCCCGCCTTGTCTCCATCGAAACTGAAGACGATCTTGCTGCTGGCGCGCATCAGCTTTTCGATATGGAAGGCGGTAGTTGCCGTCCCCAGCGTCGCCACGGCATTACCCAGCCCGTGATGCGCGAGGCTCACTACGTCCATGTAGCCTTCCACGACCAGCACGCAGCCTTCGCTGCGTATGCCGGCCCGCCCTTCCCAGAGGCCGTATAATTCGTGCCCTTTGGAGAACAGCCTGGTTTCCGGCGAGTTCAGATACTTGGGCTCGCCCTTGCCAATGATGCGACCGCCAAAGCCTATCAGGTTGCCGCGCGCGTTGCGGATCGGAAACATGATGCGTTCGCGGAAGCGATCATAACGGCGACCGTCTTCGGATTCGATCACGAGCCCCGATTCGACCAGCAGCGGGTCCTCGTATTGCGGGAATACGGCCGCGAGGCCGCGCCGGTCGTTGCCGGACCAACCCAGCCCGAAACGTGCTGCGGTTTCTCCCGTCAGCCCTCTCTGCTTGAGATAGCGAATGGCCGGCTGCGATGCCTTCAGTTCGCGCAGATAATGCTGTTGCGCCATGTCCAGCAGTTGCTGATGGCGCGAGACTTCTTCTTTTCGACGTTTATCGGCGGCGCGCTGCTTCGGGCTGCGCGGCTCTTCGGGCACCGGCATGCCTACATTGGCCGCCAATGACCGCACAGCTTCCGGAAAGCTCGCCCCGCTGTGCTCCATCAGGAATGTGATGGCGCTGCCATGCGCGCCGCAACCAAAGCAATGATAGAACTGCTTGGTAGGGCTTACGGTGAATGAGGGGCTTTTTTCGTTGTGGAAGGGGCACAGGCCAAGCAGGTTGGCCCCGCCCTTGCGCAACTGCACATATCGCCCGACGACATCGACAACATCAACCCGGGCGAGGAGTTCCTGAACAAATGATTCAGGGATCAATCAATACAGACGCGGAGGCAGTTGTTGGCTGCGGATGCGCTTGTAATGGCGCTTGACGGCGGCTGCATGCTTGCGCTTACGCTCGGCCGTGGGCTTTTCGTAAAATTCGCGCGAACGCAGTTCGGTCAAGAGGCCGATTTTCTCGATGGTGCGTTTAAAGCGGCGAAGAGCGGCTTCAAACGGCTCGTTTTCTTTCAGACGAACGATAGGCATGTATTCTTAAGCCTTGAAGTGGGTTTGGTTAAAAGCATATGTGCTAACGATAACCTGGAATTTTAACATAAAACAGGCCAAAATGCTGACCATGCTTAGCCATGCCTTTTGATGCACCAGCGCCAGGCCACCATTTAGCTTCGCACCCCTTTTCGCATCCAGGCCTCGAGCTGGTGGGGACGCAAGCTGTCGTAGTCTTCGAACGGCTGGTGGATCCAGGGATTGGTGGGCAGTTTTTCGACGAAATAATCCGGCGTCACCTGCGAATGCCCTTTCCACCACAGGACTGCGGTCTTTAATTCCGTGATAGCGGGAAACTGGTTCAAGAGATGATCCCGCACGCGGCTGAAAGTGGTGCCGGTGTCGACCATGTCGTCTACCAGCAACACTTTCCCGTCGAGGGTTCCGCGGGTAATGGTGATGAACTGGGCGATGTCCAACTGCCCCTGTTCGGTTCCGGCCGCTTCGCGATAGCTGCTGGT
>JAEWEH010000206.1 GCA_023389535.1 Pseudomonadota bacterium | reverse complement strand
GTGCCTGCCTGGCCAAGCAGGCGTCTTAGCTTTTCGAAGGGATAAGGATGCAGGGCGCTAAGTCGGGGGTTCATGGTTGCCGCAGTGTAGAAGCTGGAGCCGGCGATATCTGCAAAAAACCCTGGTGCGAACGGAGAGACTCGAACTCTCACACCTCTCGGCGCCAGAACCTAAATCTGGTGCGTCTACCAATTCCGCCACGTTCGCATAGGCAAGCCAATAATTATAGCGCGTTTTTTAGGTTTTCCGATTGGGGTGCCGCCTGTTGCCAATATGGCCGCGTTCCAGTTTGTTGTCGCCACGCTACGACGCTTGGATTACGCCATCGGTTTAGGCTTTTTTGTTGTAAATATTTACGTCCTGGCATATGATGTTTCCCGTTGTGGTTGTTGCCTGCAATGGGCACCTTTGGTCCTACCTGTGGAGCGTTAGGGCCAATGTTCGGATATGCGTCCTTACCGTAATTCGGCCTGCCACATCGATTCACACTCCTGGTCCGCAATGCCGCTGCCTTCCTAGATTCGAAGGGGCGTTGCACGCTTGTAAGGTCATAAAAATGAAAGCAACTTTGAGCGCCGCAGCACTGGCTCTGACTGGTCTGGCATTGGCTCCTTCCGTGGATGCCGCTCAGGTCACCAGCACTTTTCAAGTCAAGCTGGTTGTACAGGCAAGCTGCCAATTCAACACCAATCCCATCGCCGACATCGATCTGGGCACCCGCGCCACCAACGCGACCAATGTCGAAGGCACCACCAGCATGCGGGTCCAGTGCACCAATGGCGCTACACCCAGCATCAAGCTGACCAGCGCCGACTGGAAGCTGAAAGACGCGTCCGGCACAGGCGTCGCGTATCGCCTGTATGGCGCCGACAACCAGGAATGGAACAATATCAATGGCCGCAGCTATACCAGCGATGGCTCGGAGCGTGTGTTCGACATCAAGGGCAAGGTGGACAATGTTGGCAACAAGGCCGGCACGTTCAAAGACACGGTCACGGTTGCGGTCGATTTCTGACCCTGTTTCGCCGCAGGGACTGTGTCATCTGCGGCAAGCGCTTTGAATCATGCTCATTTCATTCGTAGCGGCCGTTGCGGCGGCCGCCAAGCGATACGCATCCGTCCTGGCGTACATGGGTGGCTGTCTGATCGGCGCGCCCGTGCTTGCAGCCAGCTTGCAGGTCTCGCCTGTCACCATAGACTTGCAGGCGCGCCAGAATTCTGAAGGGCTTTGGCTCAGTAACTCGGGGACTCAGCCCTTGCAGGCTCAGGTCCGAGTCTATGCCTGGGTGCAGGAAGGCGGTGAAGATCTGCTCAAGCCCACCAACGACATGGTCGCAAGCCCCCCTATGCTGACGATACAGCCCGGGCAGCGCCAAATAGTGCGCCTCGTGCGCGTGGGCGCGGGGCAGGCGCCGCCTTCGACGGAAAAAGCTTATCGTGTAGTGATGGACGAACTTCCCGTGGGCGCGGGGGCTGAAGGCGTGAAGTTCGTCCTGCGATATTCCGTACCCATTTTCATTGCCCCGCCTGCACCGGAAGGGGCCGCCGGCGGGCAGTCCACCTCGGTTCCGGCGGTGGTCTGGAGCGTGCGCGAAGGGCCGGGGGGCGCGGTGTTGACGGCCACCAACAAAGGGAGCACACGCGCCAAGGTGACCAATGTGTCGCTGCTCGGCCGCAATGGCAAGAAGATCGTAGTAAGTGAAGGGTTGTATGGGTATGTGTTGCCAGGCAGCATCCGGCATTGGTCGCTGAGCCGCGAAGCGGGGGCGGCGGCTCATGGCGGAAAGCTAGACCTGACAGTCAATGACCAAGCTTTATCAGTACAACTACAAACGGGTCCGTAGTGCATTGCATGCCGCATGCTGGGCCTGGGCCGTTCTGGCCCTAGCATCCGTTTCGTCCCAGGCGCAGCCGCAAGCCGATGGTTTGCCACAAGCTAGTGCGGCTGTTGCCCCGCTTGATCTCTACTTGTCCGTCACGGTCAATGGCAACCCCATCGATCAGCTGCATCCCTTCAGCTATCGAGACGGTGCTTTGTGGGCCCTGCCGTCTGTGTTGCGCAACCTCGGCTTCAAAACGCAAGAAGGGGACTACGCCTACGTGCGCCTTGATTCCCTACCTGGCGTGCGCGCCGACTACGACGAAGCGGCGCAGTCGCTGGCCCTCCAGGCGCCGCTTTCGGAACTGGATCTTGCAGCGACCGTGTTGGGCACTGGCTCCGAAGGTGCCGCAACCCTTACCGCAGGCCGCGGTGCTTTGCTGAACTATGACCTTTATGCCAACCGCGAAAACCGGGGTACCAGCCTGCTCAGCGCCGCGAGCGAACTGCGGCTCTTCAATCCGTATGGCGTCTTCAGCAATACCGTTTTCGCTCAGGCGATCAGCGGGCAGCCTGCGCCTCAGGCGTGGGAAGATAGTCGGAATTGGCGCGCGCACAATGTGCGCTTGGACACATCCTGGCGTAGCTCATGGCCGGATCAGGCCATTACGCTTACCCTGGGCGACACGCTTACAGGCGGACTGCCCTGGTCGCGCTCTACCCGCATAGGAGGCATCCGCATTGGGCGCAACTTCTCTCTGCAGCCCTACCGGACCATCACCCCGCTGCCGGCTTTCATGGGCAGTGCAGTCGTGCCTTCAGCCGTCGACCTGTATATCGATGGCATCAAGCGCTACGACGGCAGGGTGCCGGCCGGCCCCTTCCAGCTCAACGCGATTCCCGGCATCACGGGCCGGGGCAATGCGCTCATCGTACTGACGGACGCAGCCGGCAGACAGACTCAATTAGATATTCCTTTCTATGCAAGTTCGACCCAGCTCGACGAAGGGCTGGCGGACTGGTCGCTGGAAGCCGGCTACGTACGTGAGGAGTACGGGATCAGCTCCTTTCGCTATGCGAGCGACCCGGTCGTCAGCGGCACCCTGCGCTATGGCTTGACGAGGGCGCTGACACTGGAGTCTCACGCCGAAGCAAGCCGGCAGGCCAGAGTCAGCGGAGTCGGGGCGGTCGCCACGCTCGGCGGGCTGGGCCAGGTATCCGGCGCCTATGCCGTCAGCGGCGGGGGCGGCCGGCGGGGCAGGCAATACAGCGCAGGTTATCAATGGGTCGGGCGCCATTTCAATATCGGCGCCAATACGACGCGCACGGCAGGCCAGTACCGCGATGTCGCCGCCCTGTATGGGTTGGCGCCGCCGGCCGTCACGGAAAGCGTGGTCGCGGGCGCCAATTTCCAGTCCATCGGTTCCATCAGCATGAGCTATCTCAAACAGACCTATCCGGGCGAGGCCGCAAATCGCTACGCCGGCGCATACTGGAGCCGCCCGTTGGGGTCGCGGGCCATGGTCAGCATGAGCTTCAACCAGAATCTGGATGTCAAGACCGACCGGCATGTATACATCGGCGTGTCCATCAGTCTGGAAGGTCGCGTCAATGCATCTGCCTCCATGCAGCGCAATGGCGACCAGACCAGCTATAACATCGCGGCCAGCCAGACGACGCAGGGCAATACCGGCTGGGGCTGGGCGCTGTACGGCAGGCAGGCCCCCGACGCCGCCAGCGGCTCGGCTCAACTGGACTACCGCGGCCGCCACGGCGATTATCGAGCGGGAATGAACGCCTATGGCGGCTCCAGTTCGGCCTATCTGGGCGCCAGCGGTTCCCTGGTCGCCATGGACGGTGGCTTTTTTGCCGGCCGGCGCATTTATGACAGCTTCGCCATCGTTTCCACCGACGGCGTGCCCAACGTTCCCATCAAGCTCCACAACAGTCCTGTGGGCTCGAGCGACGGCGACGGCTATCTGCTGGTCGAGCCTCTGGCGGCGTACCAGAAGAACCTTATCTCCATCGACCCGCTGGGGCTGCCGGTGAATCTGAAGATAGACCGCGTGGCGGCGGATGTGGCGACCCGCGAACTCTCAGGCGCGCTGGTTCGCTTCGGCATCCGGCCAGTGCGCGCCGCAGCGGTGACCTTGCACGACCGCGACGGCCGGCCTGCGCCCCTGGGGGCGGCGTTGTTATTGAACGGTGCGCCGAGCGACTTTCTGGTCGGCTACGATGGGGTCGCCTACCTCGAAGGGCTACAAGCCCATAACACCCTGGAGGCCAGCGCACCTGATTTTCACTGCGCCGTCCAGTTTGACTACACCGATCCCGGCGACACGGTTTTACAAATCGGCCCTTTACGATGCGAGTGAATACTATGCATAGCTTTTTGCGCTTCCTAAGTCATCTGTTTTTCATCGCGTTCTGCGGATTGGCCGCGGCGAAGCCCGCCGCGGCGATCAGTTGCCACCTGGAAGTAGGCGGCACGCAAATGGTGTTCAATCAAATCAGCCTGCTGGAGCCGGGCGTCAAGACGGCCATGGCTACAATTACCTATGGCTGCTCCGGCGTGTCTCAGGGCAGGGATGCGGCGGTCTGCATCAGCGTGGGCGCGGGGCCGGACGCCAGCTATGAGTTGCGCTATTTGCGCGATGGCAACAAGAAGCTTGGCTTCAATCTGTACAAGGACGCGGCCTTGTCGGCAATCTGGGGCAGTATCGAATCGGGCGGTTCTCCCACAGGGATTGCGCTGGTAATGCCGCAACCCGGAAACAGCGGCGTCACGGCCACCCTACCCATCTATGGCGGCATATCGGTGGCGAGCCAGGCGGGTTTGCCCAGCGGCTGGTACGATACGAACTCCATCGGCAACTGGCCCATCCGGATCGACTACATGGAAATCGACCGCGGCGCTCCGGTCAGTTGCGCCAGTCCGTTCACCGGCATGGCCACATCCAGATTCTACATACAAGCGCCGGTCGCCAACGATTGCCGCATCGATGGCGCTACACCCATGGACTTCGGGGTTGTCGCGGGCGGACTCACCCGGCCGCTACAAGCGCAATCGACAGTCACGGTCACATGCAACGGCACGGCCTACCGTGTCGGGCTGGACAATGGACAGCATGGACAGGACGGCAAGCGGCGCATGCGGGGCCCGGGCGGGTATGTTGTTTATGAGCTGTATCGGGATGCCGCCCGCAACCAGCGCTGGGGCAATAATCTTTGGTACGACGCTGTCGGAGGAACCGGCACCGGTGCTGCACAGCCCCTGGTAGTCTATGGCGCCGTACCTGCGCAAGCTATCACCGGTAGCGGCAGTTACTCCGACACCATCGTCGTGACGGTGGACTATTGACCGGAAATCCAGGCGCACGCTTCTCCAGCGCTCCCCGGAGCAACGCATTCGGGCCGGGGGCGCCATGAAGGAGAGGGCGTTTCGATGGCTGCGTCAACTTTCCGGTAAAATGTCCTGTTCATTTTTCCAATTACTCATTTATATAGGTCCCTAATGCAGCCCGAGGTTGAAATTTTGTCCGGCCTGGAGCGCCGTGTTGATCTGGTCGTTTCAGTCGCCGACGTTGAAAAAGAAGTCCAGGCGCAACTTAAGCGCGTCGCTCGCACCGCCAAGGTTCAGGGCTTTCGTCCAGGCAAGGCGCCTCTTTCCCTGATCGAGCGCAGCCACGGACCCGGCATACGCTACGACGTCATCAACGCCGAAGTGGGCAAGTCGCTGGATAAAGTCATTGGGGATGCCAAATTGCGGGTCGCCGGCACACCTTCGCTGGAACCCAAGACGGAAGGCGTGGAAGAGGGCGTGATGGCTTTTTCCGCCACCTTCGAAGTCTATCCCGAGGTCCAGGTGCCGGAGCTGTCCGCGCTTCAAGTCAAGCGCGCCAAGGTCAACGTGGGCGATGCCGAAGTGCAACGCACGCTGGATATCCTGCGCAAGCAGCGCGCTAACTACGAAGCCCGCGAAGGCCGTGAAGCGCAGGACGACGACCGCGTCACGCTGGACTTCGCCGGCACCATCGACGGCGTACCCTTCGACGGCGGCGCTGCCGAGAAATTTCCTTTCGTGCTGGGCCAGGGCCGCATGCTGCCGGAGTTTGAAACCGCGGTGCGCGGCATGAAGGCCGGTGAATCCAAGACCTTCCCGCTGACCTTCCCCGAGGAATACGGCAGCAAGGCCGTTGCCGGCAAGACCGCCGAATTCAAGATTACCGTGACGGAAGTCGCCGAGCCCGTACTACCGGTCGTCGACACCGAATTCGCGAAATCGCTGGGCCAGACTGAAGGCGATGTCGACAAGCTGCTGGCGGACATCCGCAGCAACATCGAACGCGAGGCCAAGGCCCGCGCTCAGGCCCGCAGCAAAGGCAGCGTCATGGACGCACTTGTGGCCGCGTGCAACTTCGACGTTCCCAAGTCCCTGGTCGAAAGCGACGCACAAAGCCGTGTCGCCGCGGCGCGCGAAGACCTGAAGCAGCGCGGCGTGCCGAACGCCGATTCCGTGCCTATCCCGGTCGAAGCCTTTACCGCCGAATCCGAGCGCCGCGTACGCCTGGGCCTGCTGGTATCGGAACTGGTAAGCAGCGCCGACCTGCAAGCCAAGCCCGAGCAAGTTCGCGCACGCATCGAAGAATTCGCCCAAAATTACGAACAGCCTGCCCAAGTGGTAGCCTATTACCTTTCAGACCGCCAGCGGCGTGCCGAAATCGAAGCCATTGTGCTCGAAGACAATGTCGTCGAGCACGTCATGTCCAAAGCGCAAGTCACTGACGAAGACGTGGCCTTCGACGAAATCATGGGGACCAACTAATGACATCACGATTTACCGATTTTTACGCCTCAATGTATGGTGGTGACTCGGTGACCCCTACGGGGCTGGGCTACGTGCCCATCGTGATAGAACAGTCGGGGCGTGGCGAGCGCTCCTACGACATCTATTCGCGCTTGCTCCGCGAGCGCGTCATTTTCTTCGTCGGTCCGGTCAATGACCATTCCGCGAACCTGGTCGTCGCGCAGTTGCTGTTCCTTGAATCGGAAAACCCCGACAAGGACATCTCGCTATACATCAACTCTCCCGGGGGTTCGGTGTATGCGGGCATGGCCATCTACGACACCATGCAGTTCGTCAAGCCGGATGTCTCCACGCTATGCACCGGCATTGCCGCCAGCATGGGGGCTTTCCTGTTGGCCGCCGGCACCAAGGGCAAGCGCTACACGCTGCCCAATTCCCGATTGATGATTCACCAGCCTTCGGGCGGCGCGCAGGGCCAGGCATCCGACATCCAGATCCAGGCGCGCGAGATCCTCAGTCTGCGCGAGCGCCTGAATCAAATCCTGGCCAAGAACACCGGCCAGTCCATCGAGCGCATTGCCGAGGACACCGAACGTGACAATTTCATGTCGGCCGAAGATGCGGTATCGTATGGTCTGGTCGATAAAGTTCTGGTTTCCCGTACCGACCAGCTTTAAAGGCCACTCAGCCGGTGGGCGCCCGGTGCGTCCGCCGCTTGTTAGCCGGGCGGGGCGCGCGTCCCGCCCACTGAACTGAACGAAGAGTTTTATGCCTGAAAAAAAAGGAACGGCGGACGACAAGGTCTTGCACTGCTCGTTTTGCAATAAAAGCCAGCACGAAGTCCGCAAGCTTATCGCCGGACCCTCGGTATTCATTTGCGACGAATGCATCGATCTTTGCAATGACATCATTGTCGAAGAAAGCCAGGAAGCGGCCCGCGATGCCATACGCAACGAACTGCCCACGCCTCACGAAATCAAGACCTTCCTTGATGGCTACGTGATCGGGCAAGACACGCCCAAGCGCAATCTGGCGGTGGCCGTCTATAACCACTACAAGCGCATACGCTATGGCGAGGTCAAGGGCGACGACGTCGAATTGTCCAAAAGCAATATCCTGCTGATCGGCCCGACCGGTTCGGGCAAGACCTTGCTTGCCCAGACCCTGGCGCGCATGCTGGATGTGCCCTTTGTCATGGCTGACGCGACCACGCTGACCGAGGCCGGCTACGTGGGCGAGGACGTCGAAAATATCATCCAGAAGCTGCTGCAGAACTGCAACTACGATGTAGACAAGGCTCAGCGCGCCATCATTTATATCGACGAAATCGACAAGATCTCCCGCAAGGCCGACAATCCCTCCATCACTCGGGACGTGTCGGGCGAAGGCGTGCAGCAGGCCTTGCTCAAGCTGATCGAAGGCACAGTGGCGTCGGTGCCCCCGCAAGGCGGGCGCAAGCACCCCAACCAGGACTTTGTCCAGGTGGACACGACCAACATCTTGTTCATCGTGGGCGGCGCATTCGACGGCCTGGAAAAAGTCATACGCGACCGAACCGAAAGATCCGGCATTGGCTTTTCCGCCTCGGTGAAAGCCAAGACGGAACGCGGTGTCGGCGAGCTTTTCGCGGAAGTCGAACCGGAAGACCTGATCAAGTTCGGCCTGATCCCGGAACTCGTCGGCCGGCTGCCTGTGGTGGCCACGCTGGAAGAGCTCCAGGAAGACACGCTGATTCGCATCCTGACCGAGCCGAAGAATTCCTTGATCAAGCAGTTCCAGAAACTGTTTGAAATGGAAGAAGTAGAACTCGATGTCCGCCCGGGGGCGTTGGCGGCGATCGCCAAGCGCGCCATCAAGCGCCGTACTGGCGCGCGGGGCCTGCGCTCCATCGTGGAACAGGCCTTGCTCAGCACGATGTATGAACTTCCTTCCCAGAAGGACGTCAAACGGGTAGTGCTGGACGAGAATGCAGTCACCGGCCAGGGCAGTCCCATCCTGATCTACGCCGACGAGGCGGAACGGCAGGCGGACCCGAGCACGAAGAAGCTAAAAGGCGCGGCGGCATAGCTGCCAGGCTTTCTGGCTTGTTCCGATATAAGGTAGGATCGAATATTGCTCCTCATGGCGGGGGCATCACTTGAAAACCTGGCTAACGTCACTACATACACTTGTAGGTAGTACTAGAAGAAGGGAGGCCTTGGCTTCCCTTTTATTTCTAGCGAGTAAACTTTAAGGAACTTACTATGTCTGCGAGCCAGATTCTTTCCAAGGAACCCACGGACCTGCCGCTGTTGCCCCTGCGCGACGTAGTGGTATTTCCGCACATGGTGATTCCTCTTTTTGTCGGCCGTCCGCGTTCCATCAAGGCGCTGGAGCTCGCCATGGAAGCCGGCAACAACATCATGCTGGTGGCGCAGAAATCCGCCAGCAAGGATGATCCGACGCCCGAAGACTTGTACGACATTGGTTGTGCGGCCAGCATCCTGCAGATGTTGAAATTGCCCGACGGCACCGTCAAGGTGCTGGTCGAAGGCCTGCAGCGCGCGCGTATCCAGAAAGTCACAGATGCCGACACGCATTTCATGGCCGTCGTCGTGCCGGTGGAACCCGGCGAAGCCGACGATGCTGAATCCGAAGCGCTGCGCCGCGCTGTCGTCGCTCAGTTTGAACAATACGTCAAGCTGAATAAAAAAATTCCTCAGGAAATCCTGACGTCGCTGACCGGCATTGACGATGCCGGCCGTCTTGCCGACACGATTTCCGCGCACTTGCCGCTGAAGCTGGAACAAAAGCAAAAGATGCTTGAAGTCACCGGAACTTCCGCGCGCCTGGAAAGCCTGCTCTCGCAGCTAGAGTCCGAAATCGATATTCTCCAGGTCGAAAAGCGTATACGCGGCCGCGTCAAAAAGCAGATGGAGAAAAGCCAGCGCGACTATTACCTGAACGAACAGGTCAAAGCTATCCAGAAGGAACTGGGTGAAGGCGAAGACGGCGCCGACATCGAAGAGCTGGAAAAGAAGATCGCCGCGGCGCAACTGCCCAAAGAAGCGCAGAAAAAGGCCGACGCCGAACTGAAGAAGCTCAAACTGATGTCGCCCATGTCGGCCGAAGCCACGGTGGTGCGCAACTACATCGACACGCTCATCGGCTTGCCATGGCGCAAGAAAAGCCGCATCAACAATTCGATCTCTAATGCCGAAGACGTTCTGGATGCCGACCATTATGGCCTGGAAAAGGTCAAGGAACGCATCATCGAATACCTGGCGGTGCAGCAGCGCGTCGATAAGCTCAAGGCGCCCATACTGTGCCTGGTGGGACCCCCGGGGGTTGGCAAGACCTCGCTCGGGCAGTCCATCGCCCGCGCCACGAACCGCAAGTTCGTGCGCATGGCGCTGGGCGGCGTGCGCGATGAGGCCGAAATCCGTGGTCACCGCCGCACCTATATTGGGTCCATGCCCGGCAAGATCCTGCAGAACATGAGCAAGGTCGCGGTGCGCAATCCGCTGTTCCTGCTCGATGAAATCGACAAGATGGGCGCGGATTTCCGCGGTGACCCGTCGTCGGCCCTGCTCGAGGTGTTGGATCCGGAACAGAACCACACTTTCCAGGACCACTACATTGAAGTGGATTTCGATCTGTCCGATGTCATGTTCGTTGCGACCAGCAATACGCTGAACATTCCGCCGGCCTTGCTGGATCGGATGGAAGTCATACGCCTTTCGGGTTATACCGAAGACGAAAAAGTGCATATTGCCTTTGACCACTTGCTGCCGAAGCTCATGAAGAACAACGGCGTGCGCGAAGGTGAAATCACGATAGAAGAATCCGCTATCCGCGACATCGTGCGTTATTACACGCGCGAAGCCGGCGTGCGGGCGCTTGAGCGTGAAATCAGCAAGATTTGCCGCAAAGTGGTCAAGAAGCTGCTGGGCACCAATCCGCCGGTTCGCAGCAAAGGCCGCAAGGCTGAACCGTCGCCTGTCCTGGACCGCGTTACCGTTACCTCGGAAAACCTGAGCGAATTCCTGGGTGTGCGACGCTTCAATTTCGGCATGGCCGAAAAAGAAAACAAGGTGGGCCAGGTTACCGGTCTGGCATGGACGGAAGTCGGCGGCGACCTGTTGACGATCGAAGTGGCCGACATGCCAGGAAAGGGCGTCGTGCTGCGCACGGGCTCATTGGGCGACGTGATGAAGGAATCGGTCGAGGCGGCTCGTACTGTAGTGCGGGCGCGCGCCCAGAAGTGGGGCATTGCCAATACCGCTTTCGAAAAGCGCGATCTGCACGTGCACTTCCCGGAAGGCGCCACGCCTAAAGATGGTCCATCGGCTGGTATCGCCATCACCACGGCCATGGTGTCGGCCTTGACCGGCATCCCGGTACGTGCCGATGTTGCCATGACCGGCGAAATCACCTTGCGTGGCGAGGTGCTGGGCATAGGCGGCCTGAAGGAAAAGCTGCTGGC
>JAEWEH010000159.1 GCA_023389535.1 Pseudomonadota bacterium | reverse complement strand
GTATGCCAGTCGGCGGCACGGCGATACCAGTGGTTCAGGCGCACTTCGCCGCAGAAATGCAGCATCAGGGTTTCCAGTGCCGGGGCCGGATCGAAATCGAAACGCACTTTGTGCAGTTCTTCTTCGGTAGGCACCAATTCCGGCCGGAAGCGGCGCAGGTATTCGATCAGCGCAAGGGAATGCTTTTGCTCTTCGAAGAACCACACCGACATGAACGCGCAGAAGTCGCTGTCGTCGCGGTTATCGCGCAGGAACATTTCCGTCGCAGGCAGGGCGGCCCATTCCGTGATCGCATTCATCTTGATCGTGTAGGCCTGCTCGTCGCTCAGCTTTGCGGCATCGAAATCATCCCATGGGATATCGGTGCCCATGTTCCAGCGCACGGCTTCCATCGATTTGAACAGTTCGGGGTAAAGCATGGGAATCTCTCTTGATTAATCCACAGACGGGCCGGGTGGGTGTTCCCGGCCTGGCACTATAGAGCGGCCAGTTAACAGGAATATTTCAGGCCTCGCTTCATACAGACTGCGAATCCGGACATAGTGGGGAGCATGGGCGACGGCATCCGGCCTTTTAACGGGTCAGTGCCCATATCGCCAAGCCCAGGCCCACGGCGGCGATGGCGGCCAGCACGACAAGCAGACGGTTCGTCTGTTCCTGGGCGCGCCGCATACGCTCAATTTCTAAGTTTAACCCAGGTGCGGTATTAGGCCGGTTCAGGTTGGTATACACCAGCCGCGGGATCTGCGGCAATATCTGCGCCCACTGGCTGGCTTCCTTGTCCAGCTGTTTGCGCAGGCCGGTCAGGCCCACCCGTTCGTGCATCCATTTTTCAAGATGCGGCTTGGCGGTTTTCCAGAGGTCCAGGTTGGGGTCCAGTTCGCGGCCCATGCCTTCTACGTTCAACAGCGTCTTCTGTAACAGCACCAATTGCGGCTGGATTTCGACATTGAAGCGGCGCGAAGTCTGGAACAGGCGCAACAGTACCTGCCCCAGGGAAATTTCGGCCAAGGGCCGGTCGAAGTAGGGTTCGCAGACCGCGCGTACCGCTGCCTCGAGCTCTTCTTCGCGGGTCGTGGGCGGCACCCAGCCCGACTCGATATGCAGCCTCGCCACGCGATGGTAATCACGGCGGAAGAAAGCCAGGAAATTCTGTGCCAGGTAGTTTTTGTCGAATTCGGACAAAGAACCGACTATGCCGAAATCCAGCGCAATGTAGCGCCCGAGGGTTTCCGGCGCATCCGACACATAAATGTTGCCCGGATGCATGTCGGCATGAAAGAAACCGTCGGTGAACACCTGCATGAAGAAAATCTCCACACCTTTGCGGCTCAGTTCCGACGTATCGATATTCGCTGCTTTCAGCCTTTCGATCTGGCTGACCGGTATGCCGCGCATGCGCTCCATGGTGAAGACGGTGGTCGCGCAAAATTCCCACACCACTTCAGGCACGATCAGCAAATGCTCGCGTCCGGTCTCGGCGGAAAAATTACGGCGCAGCTGGCTGCAATTGGAGGCCTCGCGTATGAGATCCAATTCGTCGTGCAGGTAGGTGTCGAACTCAGCCACGACCTGGCGCGGCTTCAAGCGCCGCCCGTCGGCCGCCAGGCGCTCTACCAGCCCGGCCAGGACGCGCAACAGCGCAAGGTCCTTCTCGATGATTTCGCGCATGCCGGGACGCAGCACCTTGACCGCCACTTCGCGCCCGTCGTGCAGCACCGCAAAATGCACCTGCGCTATGGACGCGGAGGCGACCGGGTCGGTCTCGAAGTGCTTGAACAAGGTATGGGGCGACGCGCCCAGGGCCGCCTCGATGCTGGCGGCCGCCTGGTCCGAGGGGAAAGGCGGCACGCGGTCTTGCAGCAAGGCCAGTTCCATCGCGACATCGAGCGGTATGAGGTCGCGCCGGGTAGACAGCACCTGCCCGAACTTGACGAAAATCGGCCCCAGCGATTCCAGCGCCAACCGTAGGCGCACCCCGCGCGGCGTCCGGGGGGAACGCCCGAACCGGACGATGCGCAGCAACCCGTAGGCAATGGGGTGCTTGATGCCGGACAGCACCAGTTCGTCCAGCCTGTATCGCAGCGCGACGAAGACAATGTAGAAGAGGCGGAAGAAGGTAAACACAATCATGTCTTGGATGCCTTGCGTGCGGCCTCGAGCGCGAACATGCGCGCGTCCAGGGCATCCAGGCGCTGGAGCGCGGCGCGCAGGCCGGCCGACCAGTCATCGAAGGCTGGGCGGCTTGCCAGCATGCCGCTTTCTTCAGTCAGGTATTCGGCGGCGTTACCCGCGAGCCGCTGCGAGGCCTGCTGCACGCCGCCTGCCAACGCACGCCCGGCTTGCAACAGGCGCAGGGCTGCGATGTCGCCCACCAACGCGGACAAGTCGTTTTCGATATCCCAGCGCAAATCGCGAGCCAGCCCCGACACCACGTGAGCCAGACCGGCGTCTCCATCGACATGCATCAGTTCCGCCAGACCATCCGGGTTGCCGGAGCCCAGCACGGCGGGCACCTGGGCCAGCTTGCCGGCCGGTATCGTCAGGGTGACGTCCGGCACCACGGCGGCGTTGCCGGCCTCTACGAAGCCCGACGACTGCAGCGCCAGCCCAAGCGTGACGCCGCCCACCTTGAAACGCACGGTCTTGCCGGCATGGCGGGCCAGGCGATCGCGCGCCCAGTCTTCGCGGCGCAGCAGCTTGTTCAGCGCGCCCGCATAGACGGCGGAAGGTTCAAGAAAGGGAGGCAAAGGAAACATGTTCAAGCATGCGCGGCGTAGCCGTCGTCGTGGTGGGCCCATGGAGCAAGGCTCAAGTTTAACGGTTTTAACCGCGAAAATCGGACGGGCAACAAAATGGCGCCCTGCCAGGACGCCATCGAGAGCAGCCGCGCCGAATACAAGCCTGGCGGACTGGATTACAAGCCGCCTGCCGGAACCAGGCCGACAGGCACTGCCGCCCCTACTAGCTGGCGTATTCGACGGGTATTTGCTGTATCCCTGCCAGCAGCCAGCCGGCGTTCTCGCCCTTGTACAGATTCCAGACCTCTTCGAAGCGGAAAGCTTCGGAGTCCTTGGATTCACGCAACATGCCCGAATAGCGTACGCTGGCCAGGTGGCCGCCCGACACCGATTCAATGCCCAGCAGCTCGGCATTGAGCAGCACGACTTCGGTCACCGTGCCGGCATTGCGGGCCAGGATTTCAGGCTTCAGTTCGGCCAGCAGGTCATCGGTCAGGTATTCGCGCAGGCGGTCCATGTCGCCGCTGTCCCACACGCCCTGGATTTCCACGAAGCGCGACTTGGCGCTGGCCAGGAAGGCCGATGTGTCGAAATCGCCGGGGATGAACCATTTTTCGTCTACCGGAGGCGCGGGCACGGCCGCTGCGGGAGCCGCCGACGCGGCGGCCGGGCTGGCGGAGGACTGATTCCAGACGGCCGGACGGGCCTGCGACTGCGCGCCCTGGCGGTTCATCGTGTTGTGGCCCCCAGCCTGCTGCATGGCGGGCCGTGCAGCCCCCCCGCGCAGCTTGCGCACGATGAAGATGACGCCGAATACCAGCAGGGCGATGAGCACCAGGCTGGACATCATTTCAAGGAAAGCGCCGGACAGTCCGAGGCTGGACAGCAAGGCGGCGATGCCCAGGCCTGCCGCGATACCGGCGACGGGGCCCAGCCAGCGGGACATGCCGCTTTTGGCAGCCGTGGCGCCCGCTGCGGCTGCGCCGGCGGCGGGGGCTGCCGAACGCGCAGCATTGGGCGCCGCCGCAGGCGGCGTGGCAGCCTGACGCTGCTGGGTTATGTTGGAAGATTGACGGCCAAAGCTTTTGCCGCCACCCATGCGGCGCGCCTCGGCGTCGAACGACACCGACAGCATGGCGCCGGCGGAAATCGCCAGCATGGCAATGGCCAGCAGGCGCGAAAATCGTTGAGACATGTGTTGCTCCTGTTGTGCAATACGCCTATCCAGCGCATCGCCGAGTTGATCCCGATCTAGGAATTATGGTCTTGAGAACGGTAAGATGAAATCTTACTACAAGCTGAATGCAAGCATACCGTATGACCGGCCAGATGCAAAGAAGTTCATCAAAAATCCCCGCCCGTCGCCGGCCTGTTTGCCATCTGTGTGATTGCTGCCCGGAATGTTGGCGCGTGAGCGGCCTGTGTTCCATCCGAGTGCTCCCCGCCTGACGTCCTGTATGCCATAGGGCGTGGGTCGTGTTCGAATGGCCCCGAGTCAATAATCCAGCTTTATGCCTTCGTGCAGCGCCACGACACCGGCGCTAAGATTGAAATAGCGCACCCGCGACAGGCCGGCGGCTTCCAGCATACCGGCCAGCGTGGACTGGTCGGGGTGCATGCGTATGGATTCAGCCAGATAACGGTAACTGCCCTCGTCCCCCGCTACCTTTTTGCCCAGCCACGGCAGAATGTTGAAGGAATACCAATCATAAGCGGGCGCCAGCGGCTTGGCCACCTTTGAAAACTCCAGCACCAGCAGCTTGCCGCCCGGTTTCAGCACGCGCTGCATTTCCGCCAGCGCGCGATCCTTGTGTGTCATGTTGCGCAGGCCAAACGCCACGCTGACGCGGTCAAAATAGCCCGATGGAAATGGCAGTTGCTCGGCATCGCATACCGCGGTAGGCGCCAGCACGCCCTTGTCGGTAAGGCGATCCCGCCCTACCCGCAGCATGGAATCGTTGATATCGGTCAGCCAGACTTCGCCGGATGGACCGGCCGCGCGTGCGAAGGCCTTGGCCAGGTCGCCGGTTCCCCCGGCGATATCCAGCACCTTCATGCCGGGGCGCACGTTGGCCCGCGCAATGGTGAACGCTTTCCATACCCGGTGCAGCCCCACAGACATCAGGTCGTTCATGATGTCGTAGCGCGCGGCCACCGAATGGAATACCTCCGCCACCTTGCCGGCCTTTTCCGCTTCGTTCACCGTCTGATAGCCGAAATGCGTGCTCGCTGACGTGTCGGTGTCGGCATGACCGGGAGCAGAGGAAGGAGTGTGGTTGTTTTGCATGATAGGGAATTCCGCCGCCGTGTAAGGCGTCTCGTCGCCACAGGCCCGTGGCCTACAAAACGCCATTGTTGCACATTGCCCGGCCCTGCTGCGGCACGGGGCCGGCCGGTTTGCCGACATTCCTTCGGCCCAGGACGGTGATGGGTCATCGTACCGCATTAAGGCGCGAAACAGCGACTTTCACAAACTTGAAATATTTACGCCATATTATTCGTCATGATCGGCCTGACCTATGCAGCATGCCGGCGGCAATGCCGCCGCCTCCAGGCCCCCGCGATACTCTGAAACCTTAGCCATATATTCATCAAGTCCTATGAGCACAACCATACTCGTTGTAGAAGATGAGCCCGCCATCCAGGAGCTCATCTCCGTGAACCTTTCGTTTGCCGGCCACAAAGTGTTGCGGGCATTCGATGCCGAGCAGGCTCAGACTCTGATACGCGCTGAACTGCCCGACCTGATACTGCTGGACTGGATGTTGCCCGGCGCCTCCGGCATCACCCTGGCCCGTACACTGCGTTCCGACGAACGCACACGCAACGTGCCGGTCATCATGCTGACGGCCAAGGGCTCGGAGCACGACAAGGTGGAGGGGCTGGAGGCAGGCGCCGATGACTACATCACCAAACCGTTTTCGCCCAAGGAATTGATTGCGCGCATCAAGGCGGTATTGCGCCGCCGCGCACCGCAACTGACCGACGATATTATCCAGATCGGCACGCTCAGGCTGGATCCGGCCACGCATCGCGTCAAAGGCGGCGACCTGGGGCTGACGGTCGGGCCGACCGAGTTCCGTCTGCTACACTTTTTCATGACCCATACCGAACGCGTGTTTTCTCGCAGCCAGTTGCTGGACCAGGTATGGGGCGACCACGTCTTCGTGGAAGAACGCACCGTCGACGTGCACATCCGCCGCCTGCGCAAGGCGCTGGAACCCAGTGGGCATGAAGAGCACATAGAAACCGTGCGCGGCGCCGGCTACCGCTTTACATCCCAGCCTCCAAAACTTTCCTAGCGTCAAAAAAGCAGCAGATCCAAAGCGCAGTCAACATGATAAAGACCATCATTTCCATAGGTTTGTGGGCGGCCATCGGCTGGCTCTGCGCAAAATGGCTGGGCGAGGGAACAGGTTGGGCCGTGTTTTCGCTGGGCCTGCTATTGATGATCATGGTCAGCGCGCTCCAACTTTCACGCATCGCAAAATGGGTGAAGAACATCGAAGCGCCGCCGCCTCCGAGCGTCGGACCGTGGGATGAAATCCTGGCGCCCATCTACCGCAAGCTGCGCAAGGACACGCAGACCATCGCCGAACTCAACAGGCATGTGGACGGCATCATGCTGGCGGCCGAAGCCTTGCCCGACGGCGCGATCACGCTGAACGAGGCCATGCAGCTGACATGGTGCAACCAGACAGCCAGCGAGCATATCGGCCTGAACCTGGAAACGGATCGCCAGCACAGCATCTTCAACATTCTGCGCGCGCCCGAATTCGCCCGTTATGCCAAACAGCCATCCTGGCCCGGCCCGGTGCTGCTGCACCTTAGCAAGGATGGGCAGGACAAGGCCTTGCTGGTCCAGCTGACCCGCTATGGCATCGGCCAATTCCTGATCGTGACGAGAGACGTGACGCAGGTGGAAAAGCTGGAAACGACGCGCAAGGATTTCGTCGCCAATGTGTCGCACGAACTGCGCACACCCTTGACCGTGCTGTCGGGATTCCTGGAAACCTTGCGCGACATGCCGTCCGAATCGCTCAGTGCCGACCAAAAGGAACGTTACCAGACCCTGATGCTGGAGCAGGCGCAGCGCATGCAGGCGATCGTGGCGGACTTGCTGACGCTGTCGACGCTGGAATCCTCGCCCCACGCCGAGGGCGAGCCCGTGCGGGTCGGCCGCCTCATTCACACCGCCCTGCAGCAGGCGCGCATCCTGTCCAATGACCAGCATGTATTCGTCGAGAATATCGCTGAAGATTTGTGTGTGGTGGGCATGGAATCCGAATTGGCGTCGGCGATTTCCAATCTGCTGACGAATGCCATCCGCTACACGCCCAAAGACGGCACCATCACGGTCAGCTGGTATGTCACCGAAAGCGGCCATGCCTGCTATTCGGTTCAGGATACAGGCATAGGCATTGCCTCGCAGGATATTCCGCGCCTGACAGAGCGCTTTTA
>JAEWEH010000148.1 GCA_023389535.1 Pseudomonadota bacterium | reverse complement strand
CTTCCATCCCCATCGGGATGTCGTCGCCGGTGCGACCGTGTCCGGCATGGGAAGCTATCAGGCACTCTGCGACGAAGCCGAGCGCGATCACGACGGTTTTTGGGCGCGGCTCGCACAAGAACATCTTGTGTGGCGCAAGCCCTTCTCGAAAGTGCTCGACGAATCCAATGCGCCGTTCTACACCTGGTTCGAGGACGGCGAACTGAACGTTTCCGAAAACTGCCTGGATGTCCATCTGGAAAATGGCAATGCCGATAAAACGGCCCTCATCTTCGAAGCCGATGACGGCGCGGTGCAGCAAGTTTCCTATCGGCAGCTGTATGAACGGGTATGCCGCATCGCCAATGGCATCCGCGACCTGGGCTACGCCAAGGGCGATCGCGCCATCATCTACATGCCGATGTCCATCGAGGCCATCGCCGCCATGCAGGCCTGTGCGCGGCTGGGTATCGTCCATTCTGTGGTCTTCGGCGGCTTCTCCGCCAAAAGCCTGCATCAACGGATTGTGGACGTCGGCGCCCAATTGGTCATCACCGCCGATGCGCAACTGCGCGGCGGGCGCTTCATTCCCCTGAAGCAGGCGGTGGATGAAGCCCTCGCCGACGAAGGCGGCGATATCGTGCGCAAGGTCGTCGTCTACCGGCGTGTGGGTTCCAGTGTTCCCTGGAACGAAGATCGCGACCTCTGGCTGCATGATCTCGAAGACCACCAGCCGGCCCAATGCGAAGCCGTCGCGGTGGGCGCCGAACATCCACTGTTCATCTTGTATACCTCTGGCTCTACCGGCAAGCCGAAAGGGGTGCAGCATGCCTCGGCGGGGTATCTGCTTTGGGCGTCGCTGACCAGCAAGTGGGTGTTCGATGCACGACCCGATGACGTATTCTGGTGCACGGCGGACGTGGGCTGGGTGACGGGCCACACTTATATCACCTACGGTACGTTGGCGGCTGGCATGACGCAGGTCGTGTTCGAAGGCGTCCCTACCTATCCCAATGCGGGCCGTTTCTGGGAAATGATACAGCGCCACAAAGTCAGCATTTTCTATACGGCGCCCACGGCCATACGTTCACTGATCAAGGCCGCCCAAGTCGACCCCGCCACGCACCCGCAACGCTACGATCTTTCCAGTTTGCGGCTACTGGGTTCTGTAGGCGAACCCATCAATCCCGAGGCATGGGTGTGGTACTACAACAATGTGGGCAACGGGCGCTGTCCGATTGTCGATACGTGGTGGCAAACTGAAACCGGTGGGCATATCCTGACGCCGCTGCCAGGCGCCACACCGTTGAAACCAGGGTCCTGCACCCTGCCATTGCCCGGCATATCGGCGGGGGTGGTCGACGAGGCCGGCAACGATGTAGCGGCAGGCCGGGGCGGCCTGCTAGTCATCAGGCGCCCGTGGCCCGCCATGATACGCACGGTATGGGGCGACCCCGAACGGTTTCGTTCCAGCTACTTCCCTGCGGACCTCAAAGGTGCGTACTTGGCGGGGGATAACGCGCAGCGCGATGCCGATGGCTATTTCTGGATTATGGGCCGCACAGACGACGTGCTCAGCGTATCGGGGCATCGCCTGGGTGGCACAGAGATCGAATCCGCGCTGGTCGCCCACGAACTGGTGGCCGAAGCGGCTGTGGTCGGACGGCCGGACGCCACAACCGGCGAGGCGATAGTTGCCTTCATCATGCTGAAAGAGCCGGTGGCCGACGGTGAACAGGCCGAAACCATTGCGGGGCAGCTGCGCGACTGGGTCGCCAGCGAAGTCGGGCCTATTGCCAAACCGCGGGACATCCGCTTTGGCAATAACTTGCCGAAAACCCGGTCGGGGAAAATCATGCGCCGCCTGTTGCGGGTCATCGCCGAAGGCAAGGAAGTCACCCAGGATGTGTCCACGCTGGAGAACCCCGATGTGCTCAGGCAATTCACGGGGGTCTACTGACAGGGTCGACGGAATGCGGCGGGTCTGATATTCCGGCGCTGGCAGTTGTATGCTGATGCCCAGCCCGGAAGGTCCGCCCGGCGTCTTTCCGTCACCAGCCGGCGCAATGCTCTGATGCGGCGTGGGGGTTTTCCTTCATGGCAATAAATTCCCAGCTGATTAGAATCGGGTTCCGATGCTGTCGCCGGTGTCACGCCGACCGTCTTGATCATTATGTGTTGTATGGCCATTGTGGTTTGGAGGGGTAGGTATTCGTCATGGATTCGCCATTGAACGGCAACACGCTACTGCCTGATGGTTTATTGGTCGGCGGCCTTAGCCGCGATTTCGCCGACTCGACCATATTGTCCGAGCACATGCATGAAACGGGCTTGCTGAAGTTCGCATCCAGCGGAGTCATGGTGGTCGCCAGCACCGATGGCCACTGGGTGGTGCCGCCCTCAAGGGCGCTGTGGATAGCGCCCCGCGTGCGCTACCGCGTACGGATGCTGGGCAAAGTGCGTTTGCGGTCGGTCTTTGTCAATCCCAATGCCGCGCACGGTCTTCCTGCCCGCAGCTGCCTATTGCCGGTATCCCCCTTGTTGCGCGAACTTATTGCTGCCACAGCCGTGTCATCAATGGGCGGAAGACCGAATCGAAGAGCCCAGCTGCTGATGGCGCTCTTGCTGGAAGAAATCCAACAAGACACCGCATTCCCCCTGCACCTGCCTGCCCCACGCGATTACCGCTTGGCCCGCATTTGCACGCATATCCAGGAACACCTGGACGATATGAAAACCCTGCAGGAATGGGCCAGGGAACTGGGCTACGACCAGCGCACGCTGCATCGGCTTTTCATTCACGAATTAGGGATGTCTTTCGGCCAGTGGCGGCAGCGGGCAAAACTGCTGGCTGCGCTTGAATGGCTGGCCGAAGGGCGGCCCGTACTGGCAATTGCGCTGGATCTCGGCTACCAAACGCAAAGCGCATTCACCGTGATGTTCCGCAGGAATCTTGGCATCACCCCTAGTGATTTCCTGCGGTCCTTGGCGCCAGCGTCTAGCGCAGGGCAAGGCGGCAAGACGAACTTGCCGCCATCGGCTGCACCTGCGGGGGCGGGGCGATTAGTTCCAGCGGCCGCCCTTGCCGGCTATGCTGAATCTGCCGGCGCCGAGCAACGCCACTGATAACGCGGTGAACAAGAACAGCGCTTGCAACTCCAGACGCCAGCCGCCAGAACCGGCCAACTGAAAAAAGTGGGTGCCGTGCGCCAGCACGAGCGCCACGACCATATTGACCACCACCAGCACGGCGCCCAGGCGGGCGTAAAAGCCGAAAATCAAAAGAAGCGGTCCGATCACCTCGCCGATATAGACACCCCAGGCAAAAAAGGCTGGCAGGCCGCGCGCAACGACCATGCTTTCTATGGGGCCTATTCCGTGCCTTAGCTTGGCCCAGCCGTGGAATAGCATCAGTATGCCGACGGTGAGACGCAAAATCAGCTTGCCCAGATCTTCCAGGGTGCTCGAGGACATTCTTTTTTACTCCATGCAAAAAGGGGATTGACGTGTAAGCGGAGGCCTGGTCTCGTCAGCGCGGGACCAGGCGGGACAAGTTCAACGCGCGCCTTGGTCAGTTCGGCGATGCTTCCAGCCCGTCGTCGGAAAGGTCCGTGTGCTTGCTTTCAGGCTGGTGGTCGCGATAGGTGCGCACCAGGCCCTCGAATTGGGCAAAGCGTATCTTCAGATCGTCATCGCAGCGGATCGCTTCATCGCCTTGTTCGTCCACGATGATGATGGTCGGCAGGGCATGATTCAGCAGATCGGACAATGTGTCGGCGTCGCCGAGATGGCTGACGGGCACGAGGATTTTACCGGATGCCTGGATCGCCAGGATGCTGACAAGATACTCGGGTCCGTTGGCCGCGCACAGTGCAACCCGTGAACCGAATTCCGGGTCTTTCATTTGCAAGGCGACCGCCAGGGCATTGACCGCCGTTGCCAGTTCCGAGTAGGTGATCTGGATGCCGGCGTCTTCAATGGCGATGGCCTCGCCGTGACTGCCCTTCATCGTCTTTAGAAAATCGAGAGTAACCATGGTGCATGACCTTATGCTGAACTAGGGTGGGCCGTATGGGGCCTTGAAAATACCGGAATGGCGAGTATAGATAGCCTGTGCGTGCTTTTCTTCATAAGCGACTAGGGGTTTCCCCGGAAAAGCGGTTTGGCGCCGCGTCCCATCCGGCTTTGTGGCGGCTTCTATAATCTTGCCAACCAAGCATTTTCCTGCGGCGTCGCAGGGAGGGCTTGTCGGATAGGTCATACAAGGAGAAACCAGGATCATGCTGAGTATTCGTGGCGCATGGGTGCAACAGGCTGTACGGAAAATCGAGGCTGACTTCAACCGGTCTGCCGACACGCACTTGATTCCCCTGCATTTGCCGGCCTACCCCGGGGTGGACGTCTACCTGAAGGACGAATCCAGCCATCCCACCGGCAGCCTGAAGCACCGGCTGGCGCGGTCATTGTTTTTATACGCCCTGTGCAATGGTTGGCTGCACCAAGGCAGCACCGTGATCGAAGCGTCCTCGGGCTCCACCGCGGTGTCCGAAGCCTATTTCGCGCGCCTGATCGGCTTGCCTTTCATCGCCGTCATTCCAAAGAACACCTCGCAGGAAAAAATCGCGGCCATCGAATTCTATGGCGGCAAGATTCATCTAGTAAATACCGGCCGTGAAATCTATGGCGAATCGGAACGCCTGGCGCGCGAACTGGGCGGCCACTACATGGACCAGTTCACCTATGCCGAACGGGCGACGGACTGGCGCAGCAACAACAACATCGCCGAGTCCATCTTCACCCAAATGCGCCAGGAGCCGCACCCGGTGCCTGCGTGGATCGTATGCAGTTGCGGTACGGGCGGCACGACAGCCACCATAGGGCGCTATATACGCTACCAGGGCTACGACAGCCGCGTCTGCGTGGCTGACCCGGAAAACTCGGTGTTCTTCGATGCCTACGCCACTGGCGACACCGAATTGGAAATCCAGACGGGCTCGCTGATTGAAGGCATAGGAAGGCCGCGTGTCGAGCGTTCCTTCATACCGTCGGTCATAGACCGTATGGTCAAGGTGCCGGATGCCGCCAGCCTTTCGGCATTGCGTTATCTGAAGAAAAGCCTGGGCCGGCGCTGCGGAGGATCGACGGGTACGAATTTTGTCGCCACGTTGCACCTTGCGCGCGAAATGCACGAGGCGGGCC